>JANOTI010000113.1:0-14854 GCA_031416255.1 Sphingomonadales bacterium
CAATTCCGATTCCGGAAATCGCGCCGCGCCCAGTCGGATCGAGCTCTGTTGCTTGAGTGCCTGTTTTTTTGGGACCCGCTAAGGTCGGTGCGGATATCATGGCGAATGCCACAGACGTGGCAAAGATATAACGGCGCTTCATATTACCCCCTATGTGAAGACTCGCAGACGTTACAAATATATTATTTTGTAAATTCGCAAACCCCAAATCGTTCATCGGAGATTAACAAGCGTCTTACCCGCAAAGCGTGACGGCCATCACGCTTTGTTGCCGACTTGGTTTTGATGTGGAGAAAAAAATCAGTTTGCGGGATCGTATTGGGTTGGAACGAGTGGTCCCAATGCCTCTTTCAGTGGTCCTAGCCAGTCTTCATAGGGTTTCCATTGATCCATGCCGTCGCGGTTTAGGGGGCGGCGAACTTGTTCGCTGGAAGCCGTTCGGACAGCACGGCTGTTTTCGTGGAATTTCAGGCATGCATGCTCAAAAGGCAAACCGATATAGGCGAGCATGCGCGTGACTTCAGCCTCGGGGTTTTCAACCAGTTCTTCGTGGATCACGCGGTGCACGCGCCCGGGTAGCACGCAATCAAAATGCGCCATTAACCGAACATAATCAGCATAATAACGCCCCATGTCGGTCAAGTCATAGCTAAAAGCCTGACCTTTGGCGAAATGCTGCCGGAAATTGGAAAAACAACAATCGAGCGGGTTTCGCCGTGCATCGATAATCCTGGCGTTGGGCAGGATAAAATGGATCAAGCCGGTGTAAATCCAGTTGTTGGGCAGCTTGTCGATAAAAAATGGCTTATCGGTTTTGCGTTGAATTCGGGTGCGCTCGATAAACTCTGCGCCCAGATCGCCTAGCCTTTCTGCCGACATATCCGGGATCGCATCGACCCAGCCAGACGGACCACCACCCCGACCTTCGCGCAGTGCGATGGCCGGAAGGTCGGGTAATTCCATCGTGCCTTCAACGGCGGAATGACTGGCGAGAATCTGCTCCACCAAGGTCGAACCAGCTCGCGGCATCCCAAGGATGAATATAGCATCGGGCAAATTGGAACCCTGATCTTTGCGATGCTCAAGAAATTCAGGCGTAAACTGCGCGATGATCCGATCGACATGATGCGTGACGACGGCAGGGTCATAATCCAGTCCCTTGCGGCGCAGGCTGTTAGCTGCGGCATAGTGGCTAAAGGCGCGCTCTGGTACTTGCTGGTCATCAAAGGCTTTGCCAAGGGCAAAATCGAGATGAAAATGGTCCTCGTCCGAAAGGCCCGGTGTCGCCAATGCAGCTTGCATCGCCCGAAGGTCCGCATCGTCAAACTTTAAGGTCTTCAGGTTCGCTAAGCTCCACCAGACCTCGCCCAATGTCGGCTCGATTGCCAGTGCTTGGCGGTATGCAGAGATGCTATCATCCCGACGCCCAACGGTCTTCAGCAAATGTCCTTGGCTCATCCACAATTTGGCATTGTCGGGAAAGCGTTGCGTCAGTTCGTCGTACAGATCCAAGGCTTCGTCATAATCGCCAATCCGGCCCAAAGCGGCGGCTTTTAGATTGCGGCTGGCGATATGATCGCTCTCAATGTGTAATACCTGATCCAGCACTTCGACAGCCTCTGGAAAGCGGTTTTGGCGATAGAGAATGCTGGCCAGATTGGACCGAGCCACCGTGAAATCCGGCGCAAGTTCCAACGCACGACGCAGCAATGACTCGCTGTCTTTGTACCGACCGACCCTGGCGGCGAGCTGCGCCATCAGGCGAATCGCCGCGACGTCCAAGGGATCGCGCTTTAAATGCGCCCGCAATATTGGTTCAGCCTCGTGCAGCCGGTCTTCGTTGATCGCGAGCGCCGCTTCGATCAGCTGTGGATTGCGGATGCCGCGTTCGACATAGTTTTGCGCCAAGTCTTGGGTCATACCTGCGACCTATCAGGACAATGTGCCATCGGCAACGTGTGCCCACATTGCATTGGGACCGGCGGATGTGAACAGCTGTGCTTCGGTCCCCGTCATCCAGACCTGACTGCCAGTATCGGTCAGCCGTTCGAACAAAGCCGCGCGGCGGTCTGGATCGAGGTGAGCCGCAACTTCATCGAGCAGGAGGATGGGAGGCGCGCCTCGCACTGTTTTTACAAGCTCCGCATGGGCAAGAATTACGGACAACAGCAACGCCTTTTGCTCGCCAGTCGAACAATGTGCCGCGGGCTGGCCATGCCCTGCATGATGGACAATGAGGTCAGCGCGATGAGGCCCGTTCAATGTCCGCCCGGCTGCGCGATCACGGCGGCGTCCTATGCGAAAGGCTTGGTTCAGGGCATCTGTATCATCCAAATCATCCCCCGCCAGCGCCAGTCTAGGTCTGGCAAACGGTGACGGCGGCATCGCTGCCAAAACGCCTGCCAGCGTATCTAGCATGGTTGTTCTTGCCTTAGCGATGGCGGAACCATGCTCGGCAAGCCGTGCCTCGATGGCATCAAACCAGGCCGTGTCCTGCTGTCCCTCGCTCAGCATCCGGTTGCGTTGCTTCAGTGCGTTTTCGTAGCGGCTGCTGTGTGTTGCGTGCTGCGGATCGATGGCAAGCACCAAACGGTCGAGAAAACGTCGGCGTGCTCCTGCGCCATCGGCAAACAACCGGTCCATAGCAGGGGTCAGCCATAATATGGCGAACCACTGGGCTAGATCGTTGATTGTCGTGGCGGCACCATTGATATGGACTTTGCGGCGTCCAGGAGCCTCCGCTTGCACAGCTGTTCCAAATTGGTTGCCATTGGATAATGCTGATACTGAAAAGCCGCCAACTGCGTTTTTTCGCGCCATATCGCCTAAAGCCGCACGCCTAAGCCCGCGTCCCGGAACGAGCAGTGACACCGCCTCCAATATATTGGTTTTGCCTGCGCCATTTGCACCGTGCAAAATGATGAACTGTCTTTCCGGCCGAAAGCGCAATGCGGCATGGTTGCGAAAATCGGTCAGATCAAGCTGGTCGAGCATCGTACGGCCCTATCGGAGCATAAGCGAAGGTCAAGTGGGGCGATTATATTCCATGGCAATAGTTTTCAAACATATTGGTGAAATTTCCCAATATTCAGCATTGTAAAATGCAATTACAAAGCAGTTTTCGATGCAAAGATGTTATGAATCATATGTTTAAATAAACTGGCACGGTGCCTGCTATGAAGTCAGCATACCGGAATTGACCGGAAATATGAACAAACAAAAGGAATTTGAAATGACTATCGCTCCTCGCACTCAGATTACCGCAATCGTCGCAGCTGTTGTTTGCGCCTTTATGACTATCGGCTTCAGCGTTGCTCCTGCCGTCACATCCGTCGCTCCCTATCTTGCTTGATCGTAATCGATTGACCCGTATCCAAGGAACTATGACAATGACCAATTCCAACCAAAACCGCTTTGCCTCGATGTTCGCTGCAATTTTTTGCGCTGTTGTTACCATCGGCTTTAGCGTTGCTCCCGCTGTCGCCCCTGTTTCCGGATTGGTCGCCTGATGACCCGGCCTGGAGAAACCCCGAAATTCGACATCCGTCCACTCGAAGAAAAGAAGAAGACTATGACAAAATTGACACTGAACCGCGCCAACAAAAAAATCCTTGGCGTCTGCGCCGGCCTTTCCGACTGGAGCGGCATCGATACAACGGTCGTCCGTATCGCCTTTGTAGTGGCAACGCTGATAGGATTTGGCTCGCCGTTGTTAGTTTATGTTGCGCTGGGACTTATTTTGGACTGAAACTGTTGAAATTCAGCCATTATCCTTTTTGATAGTAATGCTTGCAGAATCTGCTACGGCTGCAAACGTTTGCAGATCCGACCATCGTAGGAGGCGAGCAAAATGTCGGCAGATGAATACGGGGAGAGGCCCATAAACCACCGCCACTTTGCGAGAGGTGACGTGCATATTTTTGCGCAGATACGGGAAAAGGGGTACGGCAATCATAAAGCGATGGTTGCCGACTTGTCCCCTGCTGGCTGCCGGGTAATTACCCCGATGTATCTGAACCCAAACAGTTCGCTATTCATTACGATCCCAGGTTTTGCGGCATTGGAAACACGCATTGCGTGGCATGAACGCGATGAATATGGCTGCCGGTTCGTTAACGAGCTGCACGAGGCGATTTTCGATCATATCTTGAAAGCTCATCCAGCGGCGTTCAAACGATAGCAATGATCAATTTTCCCGCTGACCGGGTCTATCGCAAACAACGCCATGGCTGGCGAAACCTATCCATCGCGCTGCTTTTGACTGCGATGTTACTGGCCGCATGGTTTTATGGCGCATGGACCGATCAGCGGCAGCCTGTTCCGATCACGGGGCAAAAGCTTTATGTTGTCGACGGTGACAGTTTCGTTGTCGGTGCGCGCAAGCTGCGTCTTGATGGAATCGATGCCCCCGAATTAAAACAAACCTGCAAAGACAACCAAGGTGTCGAATGGCCGTGTGGACGAACAGCGCGTGCGGCGCTGGAAAAAATGCTCTTGTCGGCCGGCCTATCCTGTGTCGCAGAAATGCAGGATCGTTACGGACGATCGCTTGCGACGTGCCGTACAGCTTTAACCTCCGATATTGCGGCCGCCCAAGTCGGTGATGGCATGGCCGTCACACACGAATTTAACGGTATGCGCGATTATGGCCGCGAAGAAGACGCCGCTCGCAACGCTGAACGCGGAATCTGGAGCGGATCTTTTGAACGGCCAGAGGACTGGCGTGCCAGTCCTCTGCGGGCTAGCGAAATACCATCATAATAACGCAGATTCCTATGCAGCTTTGCGCACAAAAACGGTGCCTGCCGAATAACCGGCGCCAAACGAGCAGATCAGGCCAATATCCCCAGCCAGCAAGTCTTCGCTGTTTTTGTGGAAGGCAATAATCGAGCCCGCACTTGATGTGTTGGCATAAGTATCCAGCACAGTAGGGCTTTCGTCTTCATTCGCCTCATGCCCCAACACGCGCTGCGAGATTAGGCGGTTCATCCCCTGATTTGCCTGATGAAGCCAAAGTCGGCGCAAGTCAGCTCCGGAAAGGCCTAGTTCGGATGCATGATCGACGATCATCTGCGCTACCATCGGAACCACTTCCTTAAAGACCTTGCGCCCCTCCTGAACAAACAGCTTGTCGTTGCTTGGTCCGCTTTGATCGACCGGACCTTTGCCTTCTGCACGATTGAGAAAGCCAAAATTGTTGCGGATGTTGTTGCTGAATTGAGTCTTTAACCGTGTACCCAATATTTCCCAATGTTCAGCGGGTGCCAGATCTTTAGCCTCGATTAGGATCGCGGTTGCCACGTCGCCAAATATGAAATGGCTATCGCGGTCGCGCCAGTTCAAATGGCCTGAGGTGATTTCTGGGTTTACGACCAGCACCGAACGGGCGCTGCCGCTGCGAATATAGTCTGCCGCTGTTTGCAGTGCGAAGGTGGCCGATGAACAGGCGACGTTCATATCAAAACCAAAGCCGCGCTCCATGCCCAATTCATGCTGGATTTCGACCGCGATGGCGGGATAGCCGCGCTGCATATTGGAGGCCGCGCACAGCACAGCATCAACATCGGCACTATCGCGGCCAACCTTGGCGAGTGCATCGCGGCACGCAGCCACACCAATTTCCGCCATTAGCGAAATTTGATCATTTGGCCGTTCGGCATACCGTGGCTCCATGATCGCTGGATCAAGAATGGCTGATTTGTCGATCACGTTGCGCGATTGGATTCCGCTGGCTTTGACAATGAATTCCACCGAGCTGTGCACCAAAGGTTCTGCATCCGGGTTCTGCGCGTTAAACAGATCAGCATAAGCATTGTAGCTTGCGACCAGTTCTGCGTTCGAAATGGTGTCGGTTGGGGTGTAAAGTCCGGTCGCCGAAATGACCGGAGTGAAGGCGTTCGTCATGGCAATCCCGCTTTGCTAGTTCTGATTTGCAGTTCCAATAGCTGCGGACTAGCGCGGCGACATAGGGGAAACAAGCTAATTGCTTTTGCGTGGGGCCCAGTCCAGTGACTGGATAGAAGTTGAGGGGAAATAGATCGTTTATGGCCGAAGATATTCGCCAACCAAGCCTGCTGTCGCGGCAGTTTCGCAAAGCGCTTGTCTGGATTTATCACCGCAATGGTTGGACGGCGTTTGGAGAGGTTCCAGCACCGCGAAAATTCGTTCTGATAGCTGCCCCGCATACGTCGAACTGGGATTTTTTGAATTTTATCGGCCTGACGGATGATCTGGGAATCACCCCGCATTTCATGGCGAAAAAATCGCTGTTTCGCTGGCCTTGGAAAAACTTCTTGCTCGATATGGGCGGCGTGCCTGTCGACCGATCGGGCAGCCAGAATTATGTCCAAGCGATGATCGACGAATTTGCAAAGCGCACGGAGTTTATGCTGACGATTGCTCCTGAAGGAACACGAGGTGCAGTCCGCAAATGGAAAACCGGATTCTATCACATTGCGCTGGGCGCGAATGTGCCGCTGGTGGTTGGCATGATGGATTATGCCAAAAAAACCGGGGGGCTTGGTCCAGCGATCTGGCCCACGGGTGACTTTAAGGCAGATATGGCCAAGGTCGCAGAGCTTTATGCCAAAGTGACCCCGAAACATCCGAACAAAAAAATGGCAAGCATTGCAGGAGACGATCAATGATTACGGGCGCTGTAACGATGTTGGCCATAAATCTGGCTGTGCTGATGGTCGCGATCCTGCTGCTATGGGCCTATGCGGTCAAAATTCGCGATGTGTCGTTCATCGATGCTTTTTGGGCGTTTGGCATGGTCATCCTTGCATGGACGAGTTGGTTCCAGATTGATGGCGATGGTAGGCGCGCTGTGGTTTTGCTGACGCTGACGACATTATGGGGCCTTCGTTTGGCATTCCATCTTTTCACACGCTGGCGGCGCGAAGGGGAAGACCCGCGCTACAAAAAGATCATGGGCTATGCGATGGAAAGCAAAGGCTGGAGCTGGAATAAGACGGCGCTTCTTGCGGTTTTCCTGACCCAAGCGCCATTATTGTTTATCACTGCACTGCCCGCACAATTAGGGATATTGGCAAGCGAAGGCGGTCGGACAATCATGGGCCCGGTTGCATGGTTAGGGATTGCGGTTGCTTTGACGGGCATCCTTTTTGAAACGATCGGCGACGGACAATTGAAATCCTTTCGCGCTAACCCGGCGAACAAAGGCAAAGTTCTCGACTCTGGATTATGGCGTTATACCCGCCATCCCAATTACTTTGGCGATGCCTGCACCTGGTGGGGCATTTGGCTGGTTGCTGCCGAAACCGGGCCGCTTGGCTGGATCAGCATCATCGGCCCATTGTTCCTCACCTTCACGCTGACAAAATGGTCGGGCAAGCCTTTGCTGGAAAAGGGCCTGAAGAAATCGCGACCAGATTATGCCGACTATGTGGAACGCACCTCGGGATTTTTTCCTTGGCCGCCGCGTAAGCAGTAGGGCGTTTTGCGGTTGATCACTACACTCCTCATTGGAGCGTATTTACTGTGATGTGCTGATATTATTAGAAAAAATCTGTCTGTTTGCACAAAATTAACTCCGTCAATTTTACATTTTTGCAAGATAGTATGTCTATCAACTGGACATGCGATTGCGGATCAAAACAAAGCGGGAAGTGCGGGTGTTCACTGCGGTGATTACTGCGATGACTGTGTTCATCCCGTTTACGATTGCGACGACAGCTTTTGGTGCATCTGCAGGCGGATTTGCTGCAGGCTATGTCGGACCGTTGCTCGCTGTAGCCGTCCTTATCCCGCTTTTTCTGATCCCGCCGATTGTTTTCGTCGTCCTTGATCTCATTCGAGTGCAAACCGAAATGATCCGCACAGTCGATAGCAGGATCATGTTCGACATGTTGACAGGAACGCTAAACCGGAATCACTTTCTGGATTCTATGCGCGCCGCCCAAACTGCAGGCCCGATCATGATTGTTGATGCGGACCATTTCAAGGTCATCAATGACCGCAATGGCCACGCCGTTGGGGATGAAGCGCTGCGCATTATGGCAAACGCCATACAGCAATGCGTTGGCGATGCCGGAATTGTCGGACGGTTGGGCGGAGAAGAATTCGGTGTGTTCATGGCGGGCAAGAGCGAGATCGAAGGCCATGCTTGCGCTGCCGCTATCTGTACCGCAGTACGCCGCCTACACCCGCTGATCTCTGGCCATCCTGTGACACTTTCAGTCAGCATCGGATGCGCTTTTCATCGGCCCAACAGAGTGATTGGCCATTCGCTGAAGCAAGCCGATGATTTGTTATACCGCGCAAAAGCGGAAGGCCGTGACCAAGCTGTCTTTATCCCGGCGGAAGCATTGCGTCGGTCAGCTTAACCCAACCAAAAAGTCTTCACATCGGCTTTGGTTGCCACAGTTCAATTTTGCGACCTTCAGGGTCCATGATATGCGCAAAACGGCCATTGGCTTCGTCGGGAAATATCTTCACCGGCTTCACCCCATGTTCAGCGCAACGGGCAAGCATTCCGTCCAGATCATCGACCATCAGGTTGAACATAAACTCCTTGTCCGATGGCGCGAAGTAATCGGTGTCGGCCTTGAAGGGTGAAAAGACAGTGCCGGCCCCGGGATGTTCCGCCGCCGTTTCGGGCAAGAACACCAGCCCGCCCCATGGTTCAAACTCTAGACCCAGCACATTCCCATACCAGTCGCGCATCGCAGCGGTATCAGCCGATTTGAAAAACAGGCCGCCTAGGCCAAGAACTTTTGGTCCTGAAACTTCGGTCATCGCATTTTCTCCCCGATTGCAATTCCGGTCTAATCCCCCATCCGCGTCAGCCGGGTGCGATTGCGCGTGATCCATTCTGCCGCCAAGTCGTCTTGAAAATCAACAGTTTTGATGGTCTCGATTTTGTCACCATCGCGCGTGGTTGTGTAGCGCAATAGCGCGGAGCGGTCATCGTCCTTACCCAAAACCTCCTCGACCATCGTCCAATGCGCGGTATCTTTCGCTTCACCCTCCATCCGCAATGCGTGGGTATAGAACTCAATAGATCGCCCTTTTCGGAATGTACCGGTGGTTACAGTCCCCGCCGCTGCATCGAACAACTCGACCGATGTGATCCGCACATTGCCTGTGGTTGGCCCATCGTCAAAATCCGAACGGCGGAGGGTGGTCGCCTGATCGCCTTGATCTTCGATATAGGTTTTCACAGGAATGCCGAACCAACGGTTTGCCGAATAATCGAGATACTCCAGCGTGCCTTCCCACCGCCCATTTAGCGAGGCACGCGCCGCTGCAATACCGACGGGTTGCGTCTGTTCGGGCGTCGCCTGAGCGTTGGCGGTGATGGCAAGACTGGCGAGAAAGAACAGGGAAATGTTACGCATGGGGACTCACTCCGTTTTGAAAAATGATGCTACAGAATGCTCAGTGATGCGGGTTGGGTGCAAAGAGAAGGTGGATTGCCGCGCTATTTATAGACCTCACGCCGCGTGCCAAAATCCTTTATCCGTTTCCGCCACGCGCGATAGCTGCCGGGTTTCAGATTGGACCGCATCAACGCTTTGACCGCGTCGGCGCTTAACCCAGTCTGGGCTGTGATTGTGGCAAAGCTGACATGATCACTCAACGCCATTTCGATGACTTCACTGATCGCAGCATCGGACATCGTTTCGTGTGTATCGGTCATGCTGTTTCCTTACTCAGCCTGCTGCCTCGACGATATGCTTCACTTTGCCGCGCAGGAATATCGAGACAAGGATCATGACGGGCACAACACTATAAGCAACCAGCGCGTCATGCGGAATATGCGCATAGTCCGCAACAGCCCGCAGCATATAGGACAACAGGCTGACAGCATAATAGCTAACGGCGACGACTGACAGCCCCTCGACCACGCGTTGCAACCGTAATTGCCTCTCGGAATTTTTGTCCATTGATTGCAGTAAAGCCGAATTTTGAGCCTGCAACGCCATTTCTACGCGGGTCCGTAACAATGACGTGGCGCGTTCGATCCGCACCGCCAATGCCTCTAGCCGCGAACTGAACGAGGCGCATGTGCGGGTTGCTGGGAGCAAGCGGCGCTCGGTAAATTCCTCCAACGATTGATAACCAGAAATGCTCGTAGCATTCAGCGCCAATATTCTGTCTTGCACGATCTGCGCATAGGCAGCTGTGGCACTCATCCGGAATGCTGTGGTTGCCGTAATCGCTGTCACTTGCGCGGCCAGTTCGCACAGCTGATCAAGCAAGGCCGGATCGGCCTCGCCATCGGCCATGCGCTGCGCGATATCGACAAGGACTTGTTCCAGTGCCGCAACTTGCGGTCCTTGTTCCTGCGCCAATGGCAACCCCAGAAGCGCAAGGTTTCGGTAATTGCCAAGCTCTTGCAGCTGTTGAACCACGCGGCCAAGATCAGCGGCTGGCATATCGTCCCCCGTCACCAACAGCCGTCCGAAATTGTCATCGCGGATCAGGAAGTCTGACCAAATACGAACTGGGCCGATAGTGCAGCTGACCAACTCAGCGGCGCTGAAACCGGCGTCCGCCATCGACGCTGTTGCCGCATCATGGTTGCTGACGATGGCGACGCGTACGGCACGCAAGACTGTGCCGGGCGCGTTTAACAACCACTGCATGGCATCACTGTCATCAACACCGGCGGCAAACGCGCTTGTGGCGGAGGCTGGCATAATCAGCGTCGCTGTCGTTGCCTCGCTGTGGCATTCCCACAAAAACTCGACACCGTCGTTGCGCGTTCCGCCAATATGGCGATTGCGCTGGTCAACATCTGAGGCACCCACCCCGGGCATTGCCAGCACGTGAAGGCGCTCTGCGGCGCGTTCGTCCGGGCTAAGCAGTCGCACCATTTGAATCATCAGCATGGGCGGCGATAACGGCGGCATGCGCCGCATGTGCATTTCGGAAACAACGCGAGTTCGCAGCGGATGGTCAATAAATGGCATTTTTAGAAATCCGACCGCGCCGTGTCGTTGCAGCCGATACTGCGAACGTCAGACCATGCCCAAATGTGAAATAGCATGGCGGTGGCTGCACTGTATACTATACCAAAGGGGGTGTATGCTGTTAGCGTCCTTGATATCCAACGGCCCGAGGTAACGATAAGAAAGCTGGTAATTAGGAGCCCAAACGCCGCCGATTTGCGACCACTGCCTTGGAATAGTGCGCGATACTGCCGCTCATAATGGCTTCTGGACTTGCCCCGAATTTGCCGGCCATCAGATCAAGTCCTAAGGCCATGTTGGCGGCGACCTTTTCACTCACCATCCGCTCTGCTTCACGCGCCGCCGCAGGGCCGCCAAAGGCCATTGATCCAAGGCGCATGGCAATTACCATGTTGGACTCAGCGGCTAGTGCCCAAGCGTCCATTGAAATGCTCAGCCAGTTTGCAGACTTTGTTTTGTGGGTCATTTACCTTCACTACGCTGCGCTGCAGCAAAGTCACGCGGTGAATGCATATTTGCGCATTTTCGGAGGATGCGTTTAGGTATGTTTCCCATCTTGCCAAAATAGCGCACGGCGTTAGCGCGTCATCCAAATCGCTATTACAAAATTATGACAGCGTAAACCGCGTTGAAGAGTACCAGAATGTTTGAAGTCGATGCAGTGATAACATGGGTGGACGGTTCCGACCCTGCACATAAGCAAAAACGCGATCACTATCTGACACAAGCGGAAACCCCGCTGCACGATAACGGAACCAACCCTCATCGGTGGGTGTGCAGTGATGAGCTCAATTTCTGCGTCCGGTCCATCGCTAATCACGCCCCATGGGTGCGGCATATCTGGATAGTAACCGATCAACAGATACCTGTTCTGACCTCGCTACCGGATGATTTTGCCGCAAAGATCAGTATCGTTGATCACCGTCAAATATTCGCGGGTTTCGAGGATGCTTTGCCTACGTTTAACTCGCTTTCCATCGAAACGATGCTGTGGCGCATTCCGGGGCTTTCGGAACACTTTCTTTATTTCAACGACGATGTGTTTCTGACTGCACCGGTAACACCTGCAGATTTCTTTGCTGAAAGCGGCCCGATATTGCGCGGCAAATGGGTCGATCATTCGGCGATGGCAAAATCCAGCGTCAGCCGCGACGATGCCAGCCTGCTGAACCATTTTAACCAGATCAACGCCGCCGGGATGATCGGCTATACTGCCGACCATGTGTTTGAAAGCGCGCACGTCGTTCACCCGATGCACCGCTCGGTTATGGCGGAACTGTTTGACGCCTATCCGCAAGAATGCGTGCGCAACGCCGGTTTCCGCTTTCGCTGCACCGAACAATTCCTGCCGCAAAGCCTGCATAACCATACCTGCCTGGCATCGGGCGATGCCGCCATCCTTGATACGCGCGATTATCTGCACGTAGCCGTCGGCGCACTTGACCAATGGTCCGTCGATGACGTCCACGCCTATCTTGGCAGAGCCGAACGCCACGAGATCAAATTCCTGTGCGTGAATGATTTGCCCGAAGTCGAACGCAACTTCCCCAATGCAAGAGCATGGATCGAAGAAGCGATTGGGTGCTAGATTTGGACAGTCCGGATAGCGACGCCAGCGCCCCGCCCGACCGCGTACGGCTGGAGGCGGAATGGCTAACGATAACCCGGCAGACTTTGCCTACGCTGGCAAAGACACGCCGCTGGCCAGTCAGCGCCGACCATTGCTTCATGCGCATCCTGCTCGACGCTGTGCATGGGGACCGTTGGGATAGGATCGTGCAGGGGCGTCCGGCCTATAAGCGTGTCGATGTGGAGCGACTGGCCGCCGCCGTAAAGCTGGCCGAGCGTGTGGCGGCGGACGAGGCAGATTTATGGGCGCTCAACGCGCAGTCGCTGGCGTGGCGGGGAAAAGGATGACGATCCAACACCTTGAGCCGATGGAACCTATCTTTGACTGATACGTTTACTTTTTGGCTGTTCTGAAGCCACTTCTGCGCCGTTCGCGGCCCTTGCCCGATATTTCTCAATTGGAGTGAAACATGAAAATTCTGATGATCCTGACCTCGCACGATAAGCTTGGTGATACCGGCAAGAAAACGGGCTTTTGGCTCGAAGAATTCGCAGCACCTTATTATGTTTTCAAGGATGCCGGAGCAGAGATCACACTGGCCTCGCCAAAAGGCGGGCAGCCACCGCTTGACCCCAAAAGCGACGCGCCCGATGCGCAGACCGAGGCAACAAAGCGTTTCAAGGATGACCCGCAGGCAGTTGAACTTTTGGCCAGCACGCACATTCTGTCTGAAATTGACGCCGCCGATTACGACGCGGTCTTTTACCCCGGCGGACACGGCCCGTTGTGGGATCTGGCCAATGATGCCGATTCCATCGCGCTGATCGAAGCGATGATCGCGGCAGGAAAACCCGTTGCTGCCGTTTGCCACGCGCCGGGCATCTTGCGCGATGTAAAGGCGGCGGATGGCGCACCGCTGGTGAAGGGCAAAAAAGTGACCGGGTTCACCAACAGCGAAGAAGCCGCGTCTGGCTTGACCGATGTGGTGCCGTTCCTGCTGGAAGACATGCTGAAAGAACGTGGCGGCATCTATAGCTGCGAGGGTGATTGGGCGGTCCATGTTGTCGAAGATGGATTATTGATCACCGGCCAAAACCCGGCATCATCGCAAAAAGCAGCGGAATTGGTGTTGGCAAAGCTGGGGAAAACGTGACGAGCGGGGCTGATGGCAGCGAGAGATCAATTCGGAAAGTCACACTAAGGACTCACCTTAAACGATAGGGAGAGTCCTCGCGCGGGGGCTGCTCGGACCGATTAAAGTAACAAAGTTCACGCAAGCGCGGGGGTGAAGTGTCACCTTTGTCACTGTAAGGTGCAAATGGGTTTAGGTGCAGACTGCTGAGTGCCGAAGCTATTGCATAGGATGAGCAGATTGCAGGCCCTGTTAGCTCTTAGGGCGGTTGTCGATGTGAATGCGGAGAATCGCAGGAAAAATCCTACATTGCAAGCGCTTCAGACGAAGTCTCAGCATCTAATTAGTACAGCGTCCCCAAAAGGCGGCGAAGAGGGAGGCGCTGCGTGGGGGCGGGCATCGGCACTCATGAGGTGGTCGCGGGGCAAAGACAGGGGGCGAAGTGCGGCGGAGGTGAGAGAAGTTGGTGCCGGGGGCTAAATTGGTATAAAGCCCCGAACTGAAAATGATGTCCGACAACCCCGATCCCCCTCCTTATGGTTCGCCTCCCCCCTCGCCGCGCACCCCGTCGCCCCGCATATTGGTCGATGCCGATGCGTGCCCGGTAAAGGAGGAAATCTACAAGGTCGCCTGGCGCCGCAATGTGCCAGTGGTGCTGGTCAGCAATGCGCGCTTTCGTATGCCCGACCATCCGCTGATTACGCGGCATATCGTGTCGGACAGTTTCGACGCCGCCGATGACTGGATTGCGGAGCAAGCGGGTAAACGCAGCGTGGTGATCACCGCCGACATATTGCTTGCGGACCGGTGCCTGAAGGCAGGAGCCGTTGTCATCGGCAATAATGGCAAGCCCTTCACCAGCGCCTCCATCGGCGGAGCCATCGCCACCCGCGCGATCATGGCCGACCTGCGCGCCGGAATGGACGGCATAACCGGAGGGCCTGCGCCCTTTGCCAAAGCCGACCGGTCACGATTTTTGCAGGCGCTCGATGAAGCGTTGGCGCGGTTGGGGTGAGCGTTTAATTAGTAAAGTGTCCCCGGAATTTGCCGGAATTTGATTTAAGTAATGTGTCCCCGGAATTTGATTTTAAGGGACGCGGTGAAGGGCACTCGCTGCGTGGGGGCGAGCATTGGCACTCATGAGTTGGGCGCGGGGCAATAGGGCAACTGGAGAACTGGGAGGCTAGTGAAGAGTTGGTGGCGGGATCGTCC
>JANOTI010000114.1:0-47086 GCA_031416255.1 Sphingomonadales bacterium
ATAATGCCCCGCGTTTCACTGTTACGTTACAAGCATTTGGCAAATGGCGGAGACGGTGGGATTCGAACCCACGATAGAGTCACCCCTATACACACTTTCCAGGCGTGCGCCATCGACCACTCGGCCACGTCTCCGCATCCCATTCGGGAAGGCACGCCCCTAGCGATAGATTGTGGCTTTCGCAAGCGTTGCGGCTTTGGCATGATGCGCCCATGAGAAAAACATTCCTGTTCGCCTGTGCCGCTACACTCGCTGCACTTCCGCTGTCTGCTCAAGAGGCAAAGCCGGAATATCCCTCTCCACCCGAAATTGTCGCCAAGGCCAAAGCGGAGGAATGGGTCGCGATTGCGCCATCCGATTTGATGGTCATGGAATTGGCGCCCGATGCAAAAGGAAAAGCGCGCCGTGTGGTGATCCAGTTGATGCCAGCCCCGTTTTCGCAAGCCTGGGTCGGCAATATCCGCAAGCTGGCAGCGGCCAAGTTTTGGGATAACACCAGCGTCAACCGCGTGCAGGACAATTATGTCGTGCAATGGGGCGATGCGACCGAGAAGAAGGCTTTGCCTGAGGACTTGGCGGTGGTGCCGGAGAGTGAATATGTCGCTGTCACGGACGGCTATGTGCTTGTCAGCGGAAAACTGAAAAATTCTTCAGATCGCACACCAACTCCCGAAGAGGCTGCGGAAGAGGCTGAGGAAGCAGCACGAGCGGCAGCCTTGCAGCCCAAATCCGACGGAATGACCGTCGATAACTACGCTGATTATTCAGGGATAGTTCGAGGCTGGCCATTAGCTGCTGACACAACCGGCGCTTGGCCAACCCATTGCTACGGCATGGTCGGCGTGGGCCGGAATCTATCGCCTGACACTGGAAGTGGCGCAGAACTCTACACCGTCATCGGCCATGCACCGCGCCATCTGGATCGCAACATTGCGCTGGTCGGGCGCGTGATCGAGGGGATCGAGCATCTCTCCAGCCTGCCGCGCGGCACCGGCGCTTTGGGCTTTTATGAAAACGAGGCAGAGCGCACGCCGATAGTGTCGGTCCGGATTGGTGCTGACGCCGGCGATATGCCTGCGTTTGAATATCTCTCCACCGAAAGCGATAGCTTTGCTGCTTTTGCCGATGCACGCGCCAACCGGCGTGATCCGTTTTTTAATGTGCCAGCGGGCGGTGCGGATATTTGCAACATTCCGGTGCCGGTAAGAAGGCGGGCTGTTCCCTGATCCCTCTCCATAATTATTGAATTCTTTGCACCGTTTTGAAATTCCGTTTGTCCTGAGTGCCCTGAAGTCAAAGACTGAAGGGTGTATCGAAGGGCCTCAACGCTTCGATACGGCACTTCGCTATCGCTCAGCACCTACTCAGCGCAAACGGGTTTAGGGTGGGCTGCCATTAGAAGGGAGGACTTTCCATCGCCGAAACCCACACCCTGACCGCTCCCCTATGGATATGGACCACCGACAAAGCCCCGGCCAGCTGGCACTTCCTCACCCTCGACGGCGAAGTGGCAGAGGCAATCCACGGGCTCGCATTGATGCGGCGGTTAGAGGGTGGCCGCAAACGCGGTTGGGGTTCGATGAAGGTCCGCGCGACGGTCGGCGACACCAGTTGGGAAACATCGATCTTTCCGGCCAAGGAAATGGGCGGTTGGCTATTGCCGGTGAAGGCCGCTGTGCGCAAAGCTGAGGGGCTGGTTGCGGGGGATATGGTTAGGGTGGTGGTTGCAGTGCAGGCCTAATTTCGAAAAACAGCCAATCTATCCAAAACCCGTTTGCCCTGACTAGGTGCCGAGCATAGCGAGGTGCCGTATCGAAGGGTTAGTCACGTCTTGACCGCAGTATCCTTCGATACAGCCTCAGCCATTCGGCTTCGGCCACTCAGGACAAACGGGGAAGGTTAGAAAGCAAACAACACGCCCCCTACCCACATTGCGCTCGATGCAGCAATTTCTGATCCGCCAGAACAAGCGCCATCATCGCCTCCACAACCGGAGTGCCGCGAATACCAACACACGGATCATGCCGACCTTTGGTGATAATCTCGGTCGCCTCTCCATCGCGGGTGATCGTCTCGACCGGCGTCAGGATCGACGAGGTCGGTTTGAATGCCACGCGGCACACCACAGGCTGTCCGGTTGAAATGCCGCCCGCGATACCGCCAGCATTATTGGCCAAAAACTGAGGCGCGTTCGATCCAGGCCGCATCGGATCCGCGTTATCCTCACCGCGCAACCGCGCCGCTTCAAAGCCTGCACCGATCTCCACAGCCTTCACCGCATTGATCCCCATCATCGCCGAGGCGAGTTCGCTGTCGAGTTTCGCATAAAGCGGCGCGCCCCAACCCGCCGGAACACCGGTCGCGACACATTCAACCACAGCGCCCAACGAGGACCCTGCCAGCCGGGCTTCATCGACCAGCTTCTCCCAGCGTCCAGCCGCAGCCTCATCGGGGCACCAGAACGGGTTTTTGCCAATCTGCGCCTTTTCAAAATTGGCCGGATCAATCCGGTCGCCGCCGATTTCGACAACATAGGCGAGGATTTCGACCTCTGGAATCACCGACCGGGCCACAGCCCCTGCCGCAACCCGCGCCGCCGTTTCGCGCGCACTAGACCGTCCGCCGCCGCGATAGTCACGGAAGCCATATTTGGCGTCATAGCTGTAATCGGCATGGCCAGGGCGATACGCCTTGGCGACCTCGGAATAATCCTTTGACCGTTGATCAACATTTTCGATCATCAGCGAAATCGGCGTGCCAGTGCTGCGCCCTTCGAACACACCGGACAATATCCGCACCTGATCGGGCTCCTGCCGTTGCGTCGTGTACTTGCTTGTGCCGGGGCGGCGTTTATCAAGGAACGGCTGAATGTACTCTTCCGACAACGCAATTCCGGGAGGGCAACCATCGACCACAGCCCCCAGCGCCGGACCATGGCTCTCGCCCCAGCTGGTAAAGCGGAATACGCGACCGAATGTGTTGAAGCTCATGATTGCGCCTTCTTGAAGTGGCCAGTAAGCCAACTCCTATTGTTCGTATCGAAGACAGCTAACGGAGACAAGATTTGAGATGGGGTTAAATGCTGACGCACCCCAGTCACAATGTATCTGTTTCGCCAATTTGGACCCGAATGCCCGATTGCCAAATAATCTACGACACTTCCAAGCTCGCTTGTGATCGGGAATTGCAAGACAAATTCTCCGCTGAGCGCATCACGGAGCTTTGGGAGACTATGGCCGAATTTCTGTCGCACCGTTTCCAATTCTCTCGTTCGGCACAAGTCCGCCTTAAAAATCAGTTCCAATCCGTGAGCGCACAAAAATTCGATCGGATCAGTGAACGTAAACTGCGATGAAACTTTTGACGCTGCTCGCGCGGTCTCCAGATACGACAGGCCAAAATTGTAGAGACCCATTGGCGTTGTTCGGTCGATGTCCAAAATCACAAAGTCGCGATATCCGGCGCGTCTTCCTGCTTCATGCCGACTGTATGATAGCCTGCATCAACATGGTGCGTTTCGCCGGTCACGCCCTTTGACAGGTCGGACAGCAGATACAACGCAGCCCCGCCGACATCGTCGATGGTGACATTGCGGCGGAGCGGCGAGTTTAGTTCGTTCCATTTCATGATGTAGCGGAAATCGCCGATGCCGCTGGCGGCCAGGGTCTTGATCGGCCCTGCCGAAATAGCGTTTACGCGTATGCCATCTGGGCCGACATCGTTCGCCAGATATTTGACGCTGGTTTCAAGCGCCGATTTGGCGACGCCCATAACGTTGTAATGCGGCACGACTTTTTCGGCGCCATAATAGCTGAGCGTCAGCATCGACCCGCCGCCGATGCCGGTTTCGCGGTCGTACGGCACCATCATCGCGGCGGCACGCTTTGCGACAGCGGTAAAGCTGAACACGCTGATGTTCATCGTCATGAGAAAATCTTCGAGGCCGACGTCGAAATACTTGCCGCGCAGTGCCTCTTTGTTGGTGTAGCCGATGGCGTGGACGACGAAATCGATCGTTGGCCAGCGGCTGCTGAGCGTTTCAAACGCTGCGTCCAGATTTTGCATATCCGCCACGTCGCAATCGATCAGGAAATCACAGCCCAATTGCTCGGCCAGCGGCTTTACGCGCTTTGCCATGACGTCGCCTTGATAGCTGATCGCGAGCTCTGCGCCTTCGGATTGCAGCTTTTTCGCAATCCCCCATGCAAGCGACTTATCGTTCGCCAGCCCCATGATAAGCCCGCGTTTTCCTGCCATCAAACCGGTCATTTTGCCTCACTGTTACGTTACGTTATTGGTTGCGCTATCCTTTAGGCCATTTTCAGTGGCATTGGCTAGGGCCGCATTCAATTGCGCGCCCGTCACCATACCAAGGCCTACAAGATAAAAGAAAATCAGCGCGACCATAACGCCAGCGAGGCTGCCATAGGTCAGGTCATAATCCGCCATCGAATAGACAAACCACGGCAGTATCGTCGTACAGCCCAGCCACCACAGGCTGACCAACACTGCGCCCGGCCATTTCGGATAGATCCGCGCCCGATACTCGCGCGGAGTGAGGCCGCGGTAAATCACGTAGATCGCGACAAACAGCATCGCGAACGGAACCCAGCGGCCCCAAGCAAAATATCCGGCAGCATTTTCGGCGGCGGGAATATAGCGGTACACAAGATCCTCAATTGCAATCACCATCACTTGCGCACTGAACGCGACCATTGCCAGTACGACCGCTGCGATGACACCGAGCAACGACCCCATCCGGTAGTGAAAGAAATGCCGCGATGGTACCGTTCCATAGGCGCGGTTGAGGACGTCGCGGAACGTCTCCAACAGGCTGGTGGTCGTCCACAATCCGACAAGTGCGCTCATCCATAACAAAGGTCCGCTGCGTGCAGTCATCGCGGCCTCGACAGGACCGCGCAAAGCATCGCCAACACCCGCAGGCACAGTGGCAAAAAACGTATTGATAAGCCGCAGCCCATCCTGCGTTTGGCCCAAGCCGCCTGCGATAGCCGCTGCGACAACGCAGAACGCAAACAAAGTGACCAGCGATAGATAGGCAAAGTTCCCAGCGTGAACAAAGCCATCTGTGTAAACGCCAACGGCCACGCGGCGGATTACCTCGCGGGTCTGCCGCACGATATTGAGATCACCAAACCATTCCGCTTCGCTTTCAACATGCAGCTCCGCTTCATGGGCCCGCGCCTCTGGCGATAAAGGTGAGTGTTCAAACACCTAGGCTTGCACGAATATCGGGTTCATCGGGCAGTTCTAAGGCCAGCTTTGCCATTACCGCCGCGTCCTGTGGCAAATGGATTTGCAGCGTCACCAACTGATCACCGCGCGTCCCCGACTTGGTAGTAAAACCCCGGCCTTTGATCCGCAGCGTTGATCCCGATGGCGCGCTGGCCGGCACAGTCAGCATGACCGCCCCATCCAAAGTCGGCACCTTCACTTTGCCGCCAGTGATCGCTTCTTTCAGCGAAATCGGCAGGTCCAGCCGGATATGGTCGCCATCGCGTTCATAAAAAGGATGCTTGCCGGTTTTTAGCGTGACCATCGCATCGCCATTGCCGCCGGGGCCGGGCTGGCCTTTGCCCGGAATGCGTATTTGCTGTCCTGCGACTAAGCCGTTGGGCAGCTTAAACTCCACCGTCTTGCCATCACGCAAAGTGATCCGCTGTGGCTCCAGCTTAGCCGCATCGGTGAACGAAACCAGATGTTCATAGGCTATATTTGCGCCTTTGGGTGGTGGCCCCGGACGGGGTTGCGGTCCACCGGGGCGCGCGCCTGCACCGCCACCGAACAGCCCGTCAAAAATATCCCCCAGATCAATCCCGCCGTTGAAATCTTGACTGCCGCCGGGTTGGGTTCGCCCGCCGCCTCCAAAGGGATTGCCCCCACCATAACCAGCGCCAAAGGGCGAGCGCGGCTGGCCATTTTCGTCGATTTCTCCGCGATCATATTGGGCGCGCTTTTGCGCATCAGACAACAGATCATAGGCACGGGTTACATCGCTAAACCGCTCCGACGCTTTGGGATTGTCCTTGTTTTTATCCGGATGCAGTTCCTTGGCAAGCGTACGATAGGCGGTCTTAATCGCCTTTGCATCAGCACCTTTGGAAACGCCCAATATCGTATATGGATCGGCCATGGATCGCCCTGTTAGAGTTTCATGTGTATTAGATTGGCATTACAGTCGTCTAAGTCAACCACAGCGCAGCTACTTTGGTGCAGCGGCATTGGCAGGCGTTGCTTTGCAGGTAAAGCGCAACAGCAAATAAAGGGTCAACCCAAACGGTCCCGCCATCAATACGATAAACAGGATCGGAACCTGCACCCAGCGGGCATAGCCATAGCGATCCGCATTGCGTGCGACCCACAGCCCGACGAACAGGTCAAAGGCAAGATAGTGTATCCAGCCTATCGTCGCGCCACCTTTGCTATCGAACAACGCCATCACGCCCGACAGCTTGGTAAAATCCATCGAGCCACCTGGAGGCCCGACCGGATCTATCAATCCGGTTATGATCATCGGAAACAGGACAGTATAGACGACGGCTAAGGGTAATATGCCGGCAATCAGCACAAGCCGTGCAGTCGCTTCCGTGCGCGGCCCAAAGGCGAGCAACAGCCAGAACAGCAATGGCCAGACATTAGCGATGCCGAAAATCGTTTCCCAATGCATAAACTGCGTCCTTCCCTCTTTTCCCCAGCCCCGCTCTAGCCTATCGCAACCAAATGGAAAGCCAAGACCCTTATACCCTGTTCGACACATGGTTCGCCCAAGCGCACACAAGCGAGATTAACGATAGCAACGCAATGGCACTAGCCACAGCAGACGCAGCTGGTCATCCTTCGGTGCGGATGGTCTTGCTAAAAGGCCATGGCCCCGATGCCGACGGCACCGGCGGTTTCATTTTCTACACCAATCTTGAAAGCCGAAAAGGCTGCGAGCTGGCCGCAAATTCAAGCGTGGCTTTGCTGTTCCACTGGAAATCCTTGCGCCGCCAAATCCGCATCGAAGGCGCAGTGCGCCGCGTCACTGACGCTACCGCTGACGCCTATTTCGCCACCCGAGCCCGAGACTCCCAATTGGGCGCTTGGGCGTCGGAACAATCGCGTCCGCTGGACAGCCGCGCAACGTTTGAAGCAAAGTTTGAAGACGTAAAGTCCCGATTCGAGGGACAAGACGTCCCGCGTCCACCGCATTGGTCGGGCCACATAGTCACACCTAAACGCATCGAATTCTGGCAAGATCGCGAATTCCGCCTACACGAACGCTGGGTGTATGAGCGTGATGGCGAAGGCTGGGCAACAGGAATGCTCTTCCCATGAAGGTTCAATCATGAGTTTGGCCCACAACCACCATCACCACAGCCATGGCGACCTAACGACTAAGGCTGCGATCGCTAGCGTAAGTATGGCGCTGTTTCTGCTTGCGCTTAAAGTCTATGCGGCGGCTGAAACCGGTTCGGTTGCGCTGCTCGGGTCGCTTGCTGACACAGGCTTTGATGTGCTTGCATCGCTGTTAACGCTGTTCAGCGTTCGCTATGCGGCGCGGCCTGCGGATGACGATCACCGGTTTGGTCACGGTAAAGCAGAGGCGCTTTCTGCGCTGGTTCAGGTGATGCTGGTAATCATCACGGCTGTACTGATTTGCTGGCGCGGTTTCGCGCGACTGGGTAGCGGCGAGGCAACGCAGCATCCCGAAATGGGGATTGGCGTGTCTGTTATCGCAATAGTCGCGACGGGTGCTTTGCTCGCATACCAACACAATGTGATTAAAAAGACCGGTTCTGTCGCGATCCACGGCGATCATGTCCATTATCAAGGCGATGTGCTCCTCAATATTGCAGTCATTATCGCTATCGGCTTGGATGCGTTTCTGGGTGTGCGCGGAGCCGACCCTGTGTTCGGCCTCGGTATTGCCGCTTGGCTGCTTTGGGGGGCGTCACGCTCTGCGCGGATGGCGCTTGACCAATTGCTCGACAAGGAATGGCCAGCGGAAAAGCGTGAACGTTTTCTGGCAGTCGCGGCGCAACATCCCCGTGCCACCGGCATTCACGACGTCCGCACCCGGTCAAGCGGGATGCATGATTTTGTCCAGTTTCATCTGTGGTTCGACCCGAAAATGACGTTGGGCGAGGTGCACGATGTGATGGACGAAATCGAAGATGAACTGGCGCATGAATTTCCAGGCGTAGAGGTTTTGATCCATCCTGAGCCGGAAAACCAGATTCACGATCACGTTCACAAGCATCAAATGCCATGACCGCAACGCGTGCATTCAAGCAAGTCGATGTCTTCACGTCGGTCCCGTTGATGGGCAATCCGGTTGCGGTCATTCTTGATGCCGAGGGGCTTTCAACCGAGACCATGCAGGCGATGGCCAACTGGACAAACTTGTCCGAAACTACGTTCGTGACGCCTGCCACCGATCCAGCAGCCGATTATGCTGTGCGCATTTTCACGCCAAGAAGCGAGTTGCCCTTTGCGGGGCACCCGACTTTGGGCACAGCGCATGCTGTGATCGAAGCGGGACTTGCGGCATTCAACGATGGAAAGATCGTTCAGCAATGCGCAGTCGGTCTGGTCGAGGTCAGCCAATCGGGCACAGGACTGTCGTTCCGACTGCCGCGTTATTCGTTTGAAAATGCGCCGGATGTCGATTGTTTGGCCGTTGCGCTGGGTGACGGCGCAATTGTCGGAAACCCACAAATCGTTGATGTCGGCCCACGCTGGGTCATTGCCGAATTGGCTTCGGTCGCGGTCCTTGAGGCGCTTTCGCCTAATCTGGCCAGCCTAGCCCACTATGATCGAAAGCACCACACTACCGGGCTGACGGTTTTTGCGACGGGCCAAGAAGGTGCCCTCACAGTGCGCAGTTTCGCTCCCGCCGATGGCGTAGCCGAAGACCCTGTTTGCGGTAGCGGAAATGCTGCGGTTGCCGCTTTCCGTTTGCAGCTGGGGCAGATTGCAGCTGACAGCCGCTACAGTGTCAGCCAGGGGCGGCAAGTTGGCCGCGATGGGAAAGTGCAGGTTCGCATTCAAGGCGATTCAATCCATGTGGGTGGCGAATGTGTTACCGTAATGGAGGGTAGCGTTCGCTTACCCTAGGCTAGCAGGGCCAAACCCGTGGGGCAGCAATTCCGACAAACGATAAGTCACAAAGTCGCCGTCTTTTGCGCAATGCACTGGCAAATCGATATCGACCAAATCAGCGACCTCTTTGATGATCTGGCGACAGCGTCCGCACGGTGAGATTGCGTCGGGGCCTAACAATGCGCCGCCATCCGCTGCTTTGGGACCACCGGCCACTGCAATCGCGACAATCTTTCGCAACTGCCCATCGCTGTTCGCTTTTGCAATCGCCACCGTTTCCGCACACAGCGTCATGCCATAGCTGGCGTTTTCAAAATTTGCTCCGGTAACAATGCTGCCATCGTCCAGTTCTAGCGCTGCGCCGACATGGAACTGCGAATAGGGGGCATAGGCCTGCTTTGCTGCCTCTATTGCTGCTTTGACCAATGCTTCACTCATATCATTTTCCTCGCACCACAACCCAGCGAACGCGGCCATCAGCGCCGTCAACACTGCGCGCGGAATTGGCGGTCCACATAACCCAAGGCTTAGCGGCATAATCGGGCAGCATCCAGTTGCGTTCCAACCAGACATTGCGATCCACCGCGGCGCTGATGCGGTATTGTTCCTCAAAATCCTGCGAAAGCAACAGGACCGCCTGCGTGCCGCTATGCGCCTCAATCTGCGATAGAAACGTGGAGACTTCGGAAAGGATTAACGCCCTGTCAGGCTTGCTGTTGCAAGTTTGCGAATAGTCCAGCGCGACAACAGGCGGCAACGCATTGGGTGAACGTGGCACTGTTGTAATAAACAACGTCGCTTGATCGGTTGCTAGCCGGCAAATATCGAATTTGTGGAGCGCGCCGTACCGGATGCCGACATCGCTTGCCCCTTCCAAATTAGCCGCAAAGCTGGGATCGCGCTGCTTGTCACCGACTGTTGCGGTCAGATATGCAAAATCAACGCCCGTTGCTGCTAATGTGGACCAGGTCGGCTGCCCGTTAGTTTCATCAACCACAATACCCTGATCCGCATAATCATCCAGCGACGGCGACCAGCCGATAGCTATGCGCCACAATACAAAGGCGCCAAGCAGAACTGCAAGGGCAATCGCCGCTAACCGATACCGTTTAAAATGCCCCTTTGCCATGCGGCTGACCCGATAATCCCTGAATTAAAGCTGATATTTTTTGAATATTATTGTTTGATGTGCAGCACGCAGATCAGTGTGAACAGCCGCCGTGCGGTTGGAAAATCAACCTCGATCTTCCCCTCCAACCGCTCCATCAGCAACTCTGCCGCGCTGTTATGTACGCCGCGCCGTGCCATGTCGATGGTTTCAATTTCTGCGGCCGTTGCTTTGCGGATCGCCTGATAATAGCTGTCGCAGATCGCGAAATATTCGCGCACCGGTCTCTGAAACCGCCCAAGGCTAAGGATCAGTGTTTCGTGGGGAGAGCCATCTTCGCGGGTAATCTCCCATATCAACCGCCCTTCGGTCACGCTGAGTTTCAGCCGGTATGGCCCGGCATAACTATCCCCCAAATCGCGCAGCGGCTTAAAAACATTATCCTCGATCAAATCAAAAATGGCAACGCGCCGCTCCTGTTCAATATCGGCGTTGCGACGCAAAATGGTCGCTTCGTCTAAATCGACAGAAATGATACGCGGATCAGGCATTTTGTTCCTCTAGCCGATGGGGCTGCGGTATCAAGTGTTGCAGCAAGATTTGTCCACAGCCCTGTCCCCACTTCTATTTTTTCGGCTACTTGCCAGCTTTACTGTGGTAGGGAATAGCGCACTTATGGTCGAACCAATCCGCCTTGCCGCATCCAATGATGGCGACGAACAACGCCTGCCTCGCAACGTTGAGGCAGAGGCGGCATTTATCGGCGCGCTGCTCATCGACAACCGGATTATCGAAGATGTTTCGATCAAACTGCATCCGGAACATTTTTTTGAACCCTTGCACGGCCGGATTTACGAACAAATATTGCGGCTGATTGACCGTAATATGCTGGTCACGCCTGTAACGCTAAAGCCATTGTTCGAGGCCGATGCCGCGATGAAGGAACTGGGCGGCCCTGGCTATCTGGTCAAACTGACGGCCGATGGATCGGGGCTGATTGGTGCCCGCGATTTTGCCCAACAGATTTACGATCTGGCCCTGCTGCGCGAACTGGTAACCGTCGGGCGGACGCTTGTTGATAATGCACTCGACACCAGCGTAGCGGTTGATCCGAAAACACAGATCGAACATGCTGAAAGCGCCTTGTATAAAGTCGCAGAGGGCGAAGGCGACGCTGGTTCGATGAAGAGCTTTTTGATGGCCTCAACCGAGGCGATCAAGAACGTTGAAAAAGCGCTCAACTCTGGTGGTCACTTGTCCGGCGTAACCACGGGCCTAGACAGCATCAATTCCAAATGCGGCGGCCTGCACAATTCCGACCTTGTGATCCTTGCTGGACGTCCCGGCATGGGCAAAACCTCGCTTGCGACCAACATCGCCTTTAACGCCGCCCAACGCTGGTTGCGCGACCGCGAGGACGGTATAGAAGAATCGAAAAGCGCTGGAGCCAAGACCGCGTTTTTCAGCTTGGAAATGTCCGCCGATCAGCTGGCGACGCGCATTTTGGCGGAGCAATCAGGGATCAGCTCCGAAGCATTGCGCATGGGCAAAATCAGCCGTGATGATTTCCGCGAACTGTCACGCGCATCCCGCGAATTGCAGGAGCTTCCGCTCTATATCGACGATACACCGGCTCTCACCATTGCAGCATTGCGCACGCGCGCCCGAAGGTTGCAGCGCAAGCATAATATCGGTTTGATTGTCGTTGATTACCTTCAGCTGTTGCAGGGGTCGGGACGCGGATCGAACGAAAACCGGGTCAATGAAATTTCCGAAATTTCACGCGGGTTGAAGACGCTGGCAAAGGAATTGCAACTGCCGGTGATTGCGCTGTCGCAGCTGAGCCGCGCGGTTGAGCAACGCGAAGACAAACGCCCGCAATTGTCGGATTTGCGCGAATCTGGTTCGATTGAGCAAGATGCCGACATGGTCTGGTTCGTATTCCGCGAGGATTATTACGTCGCCGCTCGTGAACCGAAACATGGTGCCGATGGTGATGCAAAAGCCAATGACGATTACGAAAAATGGCGTCAGGAAATGGAACGCGTTTACGGCACTGCCGAGCTGATCGTCGCAAAGCAGCGCCATGGCTCTACCGGCAAAGTGAAGATGAAATTCGAGGCCAAGATCACGAAATTCAGCGATCTAGCCGACGAAAGCTACGATCAAAGCTATGAATAGTAAGATTCTCTCGGGCGCAGTTTTATTGTTCGCCCCCATGGCAATGGCTTTCGCTGCAAAGGAACCTCTGATGAACCACGCCGCCGGAGAATTCGAAGTCAATCTGCAGCCTGTTTCGGCGTCGGACGAGCCCGTGATGCGCATGTCAATCGGTAAGCAATTCCGCGGCGACCTTGTTGGCGATAGCATCGGCCAGATGATGGCTGGCGGTAATGAGGCGAACGGTGCGCGCGTTTATGTTGCGTTGGAAACGGTGACCGGCAGCCTGAAAGGAAAGGCAGGAAGTTTCGTCCTCGCGCATCGTGGAACGATGACCAAAGACGCGCAGGCCTTGTCCGTTATTATCGTGCCGGACACGGGCACTGAGCAACTGACGGGCATCGCAGGCGAATTGGGCATCGACATCCGCGATGGAAAGCATTTCTACACGCTGGATTATACCCTGCCCGAGTGACGCGCTGCCAAGATATAGTTCAACGCTGTGTTCTCGCTGAGGTGCAACCCTTTCAGCGGCGAAAAGGCGATACCCTCTATCGTTCTAATTTTCAGCCCCGCATCGACCAGCAGCTGCGTCAACTCTTCCGGCATCAAAAACTGGTCCCAATCATGCGTCCCGCGTGGCACTTGCCCCAGACGCTCCGCTGCTTCGACCAGCAACAGCTTTGACGCAGCGGTCCGGTTCGGCGTGGACATAATCAGCAAACCATCGGGCTTCAAATGCGCGACCAGCTCCGCCACAAACGCCGCCGGATCGGTGACATGCTCGATCACCTCCATCGAGGTTACCAAATCAAAGCGCCCCAATTTCTGAGCCGAAAGCTCACCTGAGCGGTAATCGATAACCAGCCCCGATTGCGCGGCATGCGCCGCCGCCGCCACGATATTCTGGGGCGCTGCGTCAACGCCTGTGACCGCTGCCCCCATTCGTGCCAAGGGCTCACACAACAGCCCCGCACCGCAGCCGACGTCGAGTGCAGTTTTCCCAACTAGCGGCTTAAGCGACCGTTCGTCGCCACGAAAATGCGCGTTTATCATCGCCCGGATAAAGCCCAACCGCACCGGATTCAGCCTATGGAGCATCGCACTTGACCCCTTTGGGTCCCACCAATCTGCCGCCAACGCGCCAAAATGGGCCGCTTCATTTGGATTGATAGTCGCTTTTCTGTTCGTAGCTATGCTTGCCTTTGTCATTTCCTGTCCCTATCAGCGCGGCTGTTTGTAACAAAGCCATAATTTAGGCCATGAACGGGGAATGCCGTGGCAAAAATAGTCATGAAATTTGGCGGCACGTCGATGGCGGGGACCGAACGTATCCGCCGCGTCGCGCAACTGGTAAAGCGTCAGGCAGAACGCGGCGATCAAGTCGCTGTGGTCGTCTCTGCGATGGCGGGCGAGACGGACCGGCTGGTCAATTTCTGCCGCGAGGCCAATGCGCTGTACGATCCCGCCGAATACGACGTTGTGGTCGCGGCGGGTGAGCAGATTACCTCCGGCCTTCTCGCCATCGCGCTGCAGGCGCTTGGTTGTAACGCGCGCAGCTGGCTTGGCTGGCAAATCCCGATCCATACGGACTCCGCGCATGCCAAGGCGCGGATTGGCATTATCGACAGCGAAGCTTTGCTCGCCTCTATGGCAGGCGGCACAATCGCCGTCATTCCAGGCTTTCAGGGCGTAACCGATGATAACCGCATAAGCACATTAGGACGCGGCGGATCGGATACCTCTGCGGTCGCCGTTGCCGCCGCAATCAAAGCCGACCGCTGCGACATCTACACCGATGTCGATGGCGTTTACACCACCGACCCCCGCATCGTGGCGCGCGCGCGCAAGCTGAAAGCGGTGACCTACGAAGAAATGCTCGAACTGGCCTCGGTCGGATCGAAAGTTTTGCAAACCCGTTCGGTCGGTCTGGCGATGAAGGAAGGCGTGCGCGTGCAAGTGCTATCCTCGTTCATCGACGAAAACGCACCTGACGCCGACAGCATACCCGGGACGATGATCGTCACCGATGAAGAATTGGAGAACGCCCAAGTGGAACGCCAACTGATCACCGGCATCGCCGCCGACAAGAACGAGGCCAAAATTACGCTGACCCGCGTGCCCGATCGCCCCGGTGCGGTTAGCAACATCTTTGCGCCGCTGGCCGAAGCCAATATCAACGTCGATATGATCATCCAGAACGTCGGCCGCGACAAAGGCGAAACCGACGTGACCTTCACCTGCCCGCAAGCTGATCTGGCGCGCTGCACCGACATATTGCAAAACGCCCGCGAAGCGATTGGTTATAACCGGCTGATTTCGGACACGAAGGTCGCGAAGATTTCGGTCGTTGGCGTTGGCATGAAAAGCCATGCAGGCGTGGCCTCTACGATGTTCACCGCGCTGGCCGACCGCAAGATCAACATTCAAGCAATCTCGACGTCAGAGATTAAAGTGTCGGTGCTGATTGACGAGGATGAGACCGAGCTGGCGGTGCGGGTGCTGCATACGGCCTATGGGTTGGATGCGGAGTAAATCGCTTTCATTGGCGGCTGGTCACTTATAAGAACAATTGAATGACAAAACTAACCCACCTGATGAAACGCGGCACTGAATTCCTCGGCTGCGAGGTCGCGATTATGTGCGGCGCTATGTCATGGGTGTCCGAGCGGAACCTGGTGTCGGCCATCTCCAACGCAGGCGGGTTCGGGGTGATCGCTTGCGGGGCGATGACACCGGATTTGCTGGATACAGAGATTACCGCGACTAAGGCCATGACCGCGAAGCCGTTCGGCGTGAACCTGATCACTATGCACCCGCAGGTGATGGATTTGATCGCGGTGTGCGCAAAGCATCAGGTTACGCATGTTGTGCTCGCTGGGGGATTGCCGCCCAAGGGTAGCATCGAGGCGATTAAGGAATTTGGCGCGAAAGTGATTTGCTTTGCCCCTGCACTGACCCTCGCCAAGAAATTTGCGCGATCAGGCGTTGATGCTTTGGTGATTGAGGGCAGCGAGGCGGGCGGGCATATCGGGCCGGTGGCGACGTCTGTCCTGGCGCAAGAAATACTGCCTGAGCTGGGCGAACAGCTACCGATCTTTGTCGCAGGCGGCATTGCACGTGGCGGATTGATGGCGAGCTATCTGGAAATGGGCGCGTCGGGTGTGCAGCTTGGCACGCGCTTTGTTTGCGCGCATGAAAGCATCGCGCACCCCAATTTCAAAGCAGCATTCCTGCGCGCCAATGCCCGCGATGCGGTGGCCAGCGTACAAATCGACCCGCGCCTGCCGGTCATTCCCGTGCGTGCCCTAAAAAACAAAGGCACCGAGTTGTTTACCGCCAAACAAGTCGAAGTCGCCGCCATGTTGGATCGCGGCGAAATCGATATGCACGACGCTCAGCTAGAGATCGAGAAGTATTGGGCCGGAGCATTGCGCCGCGCAGTCATCGACGGCGATGTCGAATATGGTTCGGTGATGGCGGGGCAATCCGTAGGCATGGTACATATGGAGCGGCCCGTGGTCGATATTATCGCCAAGTTGGTGGCCGAGGCTGAGGAAGCGCTTTCGCGTTAGCTCCCCTCTCCAGTGGGAGAGGGTTGCGCAGAGTTAGCAGCTTTGCTGCTTACTCGCAGCTGGGTGAGGGGTTGTGCCCCCTCGATAACCCACAACCCCTCACCAACTGCGAGTAAGCCTGCGGCTAAGGCTTCGTATCCTCTCCCACTGGAGAGGGCAAAGCCTAGACAAACCGTCTTGCCAACACAACACAGCGTCGTCATATCCAAGCTATGGATGAAACCGACCCGCTAACCTCGCTCGACCCCGCCTATGTCAAAGTGTTGCGCATCGTCAGCGGTATATTGGCGCTCCTCCCGATCATCGGCGCAAGCGCGCTGGAATTTGCGCAAGTAGCTCCGATGGGTATGATCGTTACGCCGGTCATCCTGCTCGCTGCCTATTGGATATGGGTGATCCCGCAAAGGCGTTATAATCGCTGGGGATATGACGCTGGCACCGACCGGTTGCGCATCGTGCGCGGCTATTTGTTCTACAGCGACACGGTGGTCCCTTTTGGCCGCATTCAGCATATGGATGTCGATCAGGGACCAATTGAGCGGCCTTATGGCTTAGCGACATTCTCCGCGCACACCGCCGGAACGCATGGCAGCACCATAACTCTTCCCGGACTGCCCCATGCAGACGCCCTGGCCCTACGCGAGCGTATCCGCGACTATATCAAACGGGCGAACGCGTGAGCGACGAGTCTATAGAGGCCGAGCCATTGGCCGCCGGTGAAGGCGAACGCACGCATCCTTTGGGGCTGCTGATCGCGTTCGTCACAGGATTACCGCAGCTTATCTTCCCGATTGTCGCAGTGCTGTTTGGCACAGCGCGCAGCGACAGCGGTTCATCCTACACGCCGCTGATCATCGCCGCTGTTCTGGCGGTCAGCTTGTTGTTCCGCTGGATTGCATGGATGCGTTTCCGTTTTCATCTCGACGACGATGACATTCGCATCGAACAAGGCCTCATCAACCGCACAGTCCGCTCCATTCCATATGACCGCATTCAGGATGTTAGTATTGAACAGCCGGTGCTGGCACAATTATTGGGTCTTGGAGCGGTGAAGTTTGAGACCGGCGGCGGCGAAGGCGAGGACGCCAAGCTCAGCTTTGTCAGCATGGACCGCGCCGGGGCGCTGCGCGAAACCATACGGGCACGCAAAGCCGATTATGTCGTCACAGAAGCCGTCGTTGAAACAGCGCTAGTCCGCGAGACACCGCCGCTGTTTGCGATGGACAACAACCGGCTCATCACGCTTGGCCTCTATTCCTTCAGTCTGGTGATCTTCGCAGTGCTCGGCGGTCTCGCCCAGCAATTTGATTTTTTACTTCCGTTTGAGATTTGGGATTTCAAACATTGGATGGGCATGGCCGAGGACCGCGGTGTTAACATCGATGCAATCGGCACCAGTGCGCGGATCATTGGTGCAGCGTTTGCATTGCTGGCACTAATCGCTTTGGGCTTTGCGACAGGTATCATCCGCACAGTCCTGAAAGAATATGGCTTTCGCCTCGACCGTACCGAACGCGGATTTCGCCGTCGTCGCGGACTCCTTACCAAAACCGATGTGGTTATGCCGGTCAACCGCGTACAAGCGGCCAATATCGTCACCGGCCCGATCCGCAAACGGCGCGGCTGGCATGCGCTAAAGTTCGTCAGCCTTGCGCAGGATAGCAAGGAAGAGAGCGACTATATGGCCGCTCCGCTCGCTAAGCTTGACGAGATTTGGTCCATTGCGGCGGAGGCTGGGATTATGCCGCCAAATGCGGACGCCGAATTTCAGCGTGGTCATTTCCGCTGGTGGTTAACTGGCTCTGTGATTGTTATACCGTTGATATTAGCGGCGATGGCCGCAGTTGTGATTTTCGCTGAAGCATCGTTCAGCCGGGCGCTGCTGCTGCTTTTAATTCCGCTTGGCCTGTTGCTCTTCGGCGCGCTTGAATGGCGCAAGTTCCGTTATGCCGAGGACGCGTTGCGGCTTTATGTGCGCCGCGGTTGGTGGCGGCAGCAGCTGACAATCCTACCGCAAGTCCGCGTGCAAAGTGTGGAGATTGCGCAGAGCCCGTTGGCAAGGCTAAGCGGACTGGTAACGCTGCATTTTGGCATTGCCGGCGGGACGCTGGAACTGATCGCTATTCGCCGCGAAACCGCCGAGGCAATCCGTGATCGCGTGATGGCTGTCGCGGCTCCGGTGGATTTCTCAAAAGCGTAACGTTTTCGAGCTGCGTTAAACAAACCACCAACCGTTTGTGCTGAGTAGCTGCTGAACGCAGTAAAGTAGCGTATCGAAGTACCGAGTGCGCAACTAACCCTTCGATACGGCACTTCGCTGCGCTCTGCACCTACTCAGGGCAAACGGAGGAGGTTACCAAAACCAATACGTTAGCCTAGCCCATCGGGCTGATTTCCTGTTCCTCAATCACACTGTTATCGTCGCGACGCAGGCTGAACTTCACTTTTTTGCCCGCCCAGTCGATGTCGATAACCGAGAAATTGGGCACCGACCACAATCCACCAGTGCGTGCGGAATCAGGTTCCCGCGCGCGATCGTCACCTTTGCCAAAGGCGAAGTTTAGCGACGATGATGTGATTTCCCACAAGGGCGTTTTCAATCCAGCGACATCGGTTTTGTAAAAGCCGCCTGCATGCCGGTCGCCAGTTAACAGCACTGCGTTGTTCACGCCTTTGGCCGCTAGCAGCCCATAAAACCGCTCGCGCTCTTTGGGGAAATTGGCCCAGCTTTCATAATTATGCGCGCTAGTAATCAGCTGTATCGACGAAACGATAAACCGCAGATCGGCCGGTTTTGCCAGCTCCTGCTCCAGCCATTGCCATTGCGCATCGCCCAGCAATGTCGCCCCGGCATCAGTGTTCGGGATATACCAGCCAAGCGGCGGACCGGGGTCGCGGTACGGCATCGCCACCAGATCAGAGCGGAAGAACCGGCTGTCGAGAATGATGAACTGCACCCGCTTTCCCGCTGGCCCAACCATCCGGCTTTCGTACACGCCTGGGCGCGCTTTCACTTCGTCCGATGCACCCCAATAGCTTTCGTAAACATCCTCGGCATATTCCTTAAACGCAAAGCTGCCGCCTGCATCATTTGCGCCAAGATCATGGTCGTCCCATGTCGTCATCATCGGAACGCTGCGGCGGAACCGGTCAAATTCTTGCCGTGCCGATAGCTTTCGATAGCTGGCCGTCAGCGTGGGGATATCCGCACTGTTGGTGGTCCGCGTGTCGCCATAAACATTGTCGCCGATCAGCAAAAATGCCTGTGGGCTTTGCGCCGCGATCACATCCCAAAACGCCATCGACCGGTTTTCGTTGACGCACGAACCAAAGGCAATGCGCGTCAATACCGTGTCCGCTGCCAGTGACGCGTTGGGCGGGGCAACCGGCAATTTGCTGGCGAGTCCTGCATAAAAGGGGCGCAACGCTTCTTGCGCGGTGGCGGGCGGCGTTGTGGTCTCAACAGGCGGTGGTGGGGTAGTTGCACAGGCCGAAAGTGCGACTAAGGTGAGCAGCGATACAAAACGTTTCATGGCCCGAATATGCCAAAGCTTTTGCCATCGGGATAGAGGAAGATTTGATGCCACGAATATTGATAGCCCTATCGCTGATACTTGCACCGACCGCAGTGCATGCCGATGCCGGAGCGGACTTGCACCAGCTGGTCGAGGATTACTGGGCCGCCGTGCTGAAAGAATCGCCCGTGATGGCAAGCAGCCTGGGTAACGACAGCCAGCCTGGTCAGGTTGGTGATTACAGCTTAGCTGGCCAAGATCGTTTTGCAAAAGCGAGTGCAGAATATCTAGCGCGACTGAACGCGATACCAGATAGCGAACTGAACGCCGAAGCCAAGATCGAATACGGCATATTGAAGCGCACATTGGCGGGAACGATCGAAGCAAACCGCTTTGGCCAACGCGCCATCAATTTTTCGACTTATTCGGGCTGGCACCAAAATTTCGCCGGAATGGCGGACAATTCACCGTTCCGGAACAAGGCTGATTTTGAAAGCTATAACGCCCGATTGAAACGCTATTTTGAGGTGAATGACCAGTCTATTGCTGTGGCCAATACCGCAATCAAAGGCAAGTATTCGCTAGCATGCGAAGTGCTCGGTGGCTATGAAAAAGGCATTGTGGGCCTCATCAAAAGCGACGAGCGCGAGTCACGCTATTTCCAACCCTATGCTGGAAAGCGGCCTGATAGTGTTAGCGATGAAGACTGGAACAGCCTCGCCGCGCAAGCCATTGCCACGATCAACGCGATCATCAATCCGGCGCTGCAAAAGCATCTCGATTGGTATACCAAAAGCTACAAACCCGCCTGCGCGAAACTACCCGGCGTATCGGCGCAACCCGGCGGTGCGGACTATTACAATTTCCGCGTCGCCCAAGAAACCACCACCAATCTGAACGCCGAACAGATTCACACGCTGGGCCTCAAAGAAGTCGCGCGCATCCTCGCCGAGATGGTCACCGTCGCCGAAACAGGGGGCTTTGACAGCCTTGACGCCTTCATCAAACATTTGCGCACTGATCCGCAATATTATGCCAAGACTCCCGAAGAACTGATGGAAAAAGTCGCGCGGGTCACAAAAACCATCGACGGCAAAATGCCAAGCCTGTTCAACCGACTGCCGCGCCTGCCTTATGGAATCAGAGAAATCCCCGCAGAAATCGCCGAAGGAACAACGACTGCTTATTATCAGCCCGGCTCGCCTGCCATCGGCATAGCGGGGACTTATTATGTGAACACATCAAAACTCGATCAGCGCCCGTTGTGGGAAGTTCCGGCATTGTCGGTGCATGAAGCTGTGCCAGGCCACCATCACCAGATCGCTTTGCAGCAGGAACTGGCGCTTTCTGATTTCCGCAAGCACGGTGTGTTTTTTACAGCCTTTGTCGAAGGCTGGGGCCTGTATTCCGAACGGTTGGGGATTGAGATGGGGCTGTATGACACTCCCGCCAAGGATATGGGTCGGCTGTCGTACGAAATGTGGCGCGCGATGCGGCTGGTGGTGGACACCGGCATCCATGCCAAAGGCTGGTCAAAGGCAAAAGCGATCCAATATATGACCGACAACAGCGCCATGTCGCCCGCCAATATCGAGGCCGAGGTCAACCGCTACATCAGCTGGCCCGGACAGGCCTTGGCCTACAAAATCGGCGAGTTAAAAATCCGCGAATTGCGCGAGCTGGCGACCAAAGAGTTGGGAGCGAAGTTTACCTTGGCGGCGTTTCATGACGTTGTTCTGGGGCAAGGGCCAGTGCCGCTGGATGTGCTGGATCAGATGGTGAAGGATTGGATTGCGGTGGAGAAGGGTAAGGACTGAATACAGTTTTTGCCCCCTTAACCGTGTGTGCTGAGCAGGAGCTGAGCGGACGCGAAGTGCCGTATCGAGGCATTGCGCAGACCCTTCGATACAGCACCTCACTACGTTCGGCACCTACTCAGGACAAACGTAGCGGGGGATGCCAAATCATTATGCAATAATCGAATGGACTTCACCGTTAGTCGAAGTCTGCTTAGACCTTCACCTCGAACTGTTAATCCAAGAACATTACATTCTGGGGAGTATCAACATGCGTTATCTAGCCCTTATCGCCGCCATTGCATTGCCAGCCATTCCCGCCCTCGCCGAGGATGCAGCGACAGAAACAATGGCCAAACCGGCGGCTTTGGTCGCTGACGGCATCCCCGCCGTCCCCGTTGAACTCGCCGCCGAAACCCGGCCCTATATGGAATTCCGCACCGCAAGCTTTGTGGGCTGGCACCCGACTGACAAGTCAATGGTGATCGCGACACGGTTCGGCAACACTGCGCAGCTGCACCGCGTCGCAATGCCAATGGGTGCGCGCAAACAGATCAGCTTTGAAGCGGAACCTGTTGGCGGTGGTGGCTGGGCTCCTGTAAAGGGCGACGTGTTTGTTACCGGTAAAGACATCGGCGGCAATGAATTTTTCCAGCTGTACACGATGCAGGACGGTAAACTGAATATGCTGACCGACGGCAAAAGCCGCAACGGATTTGACTCGTGGAGCCATGACGGCGAACTGATCGCGTTCAGCTCGACCAAACGCAACGGCACCGACACTGACCTGTATGTGATGAACCCGCGCGATCCCGCCACGACAAAACTGGTCGCCGAAGTGAAAGGCGGCGGCTGGGGCATCAGCGCCTTTGCGCCCGATAAAAAAAGTGCGATTGTTGCGAGCTATAACTCGGTCACCAATGTCGATATGTACCGGCTCGACCTTGAAAAAGGCGGGATGACGCCGATTGGCGACAACAGCAAAGACGTTGCCTATGGTGGTGCCGAATTTGCGCCCGGCGGCACTTTGTGGGTTACATCAGACGAAGGTTCCAATTTCCAACGGCTTGGAACTCTTGACCCGAATACTGGCAAATTCACGGCCAAAGGACCGGCCGAAAAATGGGATGTCGATAGCTTTGACATCGCACCAGACGGCAGCTTTATCGCTTATGTGACTAACGAAGCCGGTCTTGCGAAGCTAAAACTGCTCGACCCTAAAACCAACACAGTTCGCGAAGTATCCGGTTTGCCTGCTGGAATTATCGGCGGGCTGGAAATTGCCCCTTGGGGTGAAATCGGCCTTACCTTCACCTCCGCACGCAGTGCGGCGGACGCCTATTCGGTTGATCCGAAAACGTTGAAAGTCACGCGCTGGACCGAGAGCGAAACTGGCGGGTTAGACGTCACGAAAAATTCGGAACCTGAATTGGTGAAGATCAAAAGCTTTGACGGGCTGGAAGTCTCCGGATTTCTGTACCGCCCCGATGCTGTGAAATTCCCCGGCAAACGCCCGCTGATTATGAGCGTGCATGGCGGCCCTGAAGCACAATCGCGTCCCGGCTTTATGGGCCGGAACAACTATCTGTTGAACGAAGAAGGCGTTGCTTTGTTCTATCCCAATGTCCGCGGCTCTACCGGCTATGGCAAAACGTTCGTTAGTCTGGACAACGGTCCGTTCAAACGTGAGGATTCGGTCAAGGACATGGGCGGCTTCCTCGACACGCTGGCGATGGACCCAAGCCTTGACGCCAGCCGATTCGGTCTGACCGGTGGCTCTTATGGCGGCTATATGTGTTACGCCGCCGCCGTGCAGTATGGCGAAAAACTGCGCGCAACCAATTGCATTGTGGCGATCTCCAACTTCGTCACCTTCTTGGAAAATACGCAAAGCTATCGCCGTGATCTGCGCCGCGTTGAATATGGCGATGAACGCGTGCCTGAACAGCGCGAAAAACTGCTCGCGATTTCGCCGCTGACGCGTGTGTCGGAGATTAAAAAGCCGATGATGGTCGTCACCGGTGGCAACGATCCGCGCGTGCCAGCTTCAGAAGCCGATCAGATCATCAACGCAATCCGCGCCAATGGCGGCGTCGCTTGGCATTTGCTTGGCACCAACGAAGGCCACGGGTTCGCCAAGAAGGAAAATGTGGACTATCAATTCTGGGCGTCGTTGCTGTTTTGGAAACAGAATTTGCTGGCGGAGTGAGGGGGAAGGGGACTTTCACTTACCAGAGTCTCACACCCACCCGTTTGCGCTGAGTAGGTGCTGAGCGTCAGCGAAGTGCCGTATCGAAGCGTAGCAGCCCTTCGATACACTGCTTCAGCCTTTGGCTTCAGCAGCACTCAGGGCAAACGGAGTGATAGATTTCTGGTGTCGCTGGGCTTTTGACTCCCCTCACTCAGGGCTAGGCAAATCCGCGTCGGTTTCAGCTTCATCGGGCAGCTTTCCGCCATTGACTTCCCGCTCCTCCTTTGCGGCGCGTTCTTTTTCGAACTGGATGACGCGCTGCTCAACGTCTGCCGCCTCGGCATCAATCCCCGCCAGGCGATTGCGCCGTTCCTCGGCAATCATCAAACCAAAGGCGAGACCAGGGTCTTTTGATTTTTCAGCGTAGGCCTGATCAATTTCTTTCAGCCCGCAACCGGTAAAGCCACCAGCGCCCGACGCTGAACAGCTCATCGTGCCTTCGCGGCCAACATATTGATAGCCGATAACGCGGTTGCTCCAGCTTTCGTTGCGGATATCATTGGGGTCCGACCGTAAAGACGGCGGAATACGATAGCGGTCGCCTTCAACCAGAATTGCGCAGACGTTGATCTGGTCGTCTGTGCTTTCAGGGCATTGATCGTCACCGAACAGAATCACCGTATTGATTTTCGGGTCCGTAACGCCGGCATCTTGCGCCTGCGCATTAAAGGCGCTGAACAAGAGGCTGGTCGCGATGAGCGATGCGGTCAAACGGGTCATTCGGGTTTCTCCAATATCATTGCGATCAAATGCCCGGGCAAAGCTGAATAGGGCATGAAAGCATAAAGGCGTCAGATGCGTTTCGACACGGCGATAGCTACGCGGCAGCCCGCCCGGATAACGGCGCTCATCACCGGATAGGCAAATGCACGCTCCGCTCCTTCGCCCAAAGCGGTCGCTTTATGCTCAAGCTCTTCAGCACGAAATTCGGTGATTAACGCAGACAGTTCTGGTTCGCTATCGCCAAGTTCCTCCAGCTGTTCCGAATAATGCAGGTCAATTTCGGTTTCGACCGCAACGGTGCAGGCCATCGCTGCCTCCGGCCCAAGAACCGCTGTCGCCGCGCCCAAAGCATAGCCCGCCATATTCCAGAACGGGTGGAACACCGTCGGGCGCACGCCGCGTTCGGCCATGATCCGGTCAAAGGCATCCAAATGGCGTTGTTCCTGTTCGGCCATGTGGCTGATGCTGCGCGCCGCGGGGTGACGGTCACCCATAATCGCCAGCTGGCCAGCATAGATACGTTTCGCGCCAAACTCACCCGCCTGATTAACGCGGATCATGCTTTTCAGCTGCTGTGCTGCGTTGATATTATTCATGCTGTTCGGTCCCGCCATATCAAACTTAAAATGGTGATTGCACCGCCTGTGGACAAGAGGAAATTGAAACCTGCGAGCGAAATGCCGAACAATGTCCACGGAGCGACATCACAGCGGATGGTTGGCGCTTCAAGAATTTGCCTCATGACGTCCGCACCGGACCCGCTGGGGACGCCGCTGCATTTGCTAAGCCCTTCCCACCAGCCATATTCAACGCCAGCATGATAGCCGCCAATGATACCGCTGGTCAGGATCGCGAACGCTGCAAGCGCCACTAATACCCTTTTCAAACCGGGGTTGCTCACAAAGAAGCCGAGTAGCGCCAAAGGCACCGCGGCAAAATGCGGCCAGCGCTGCCACCAGCACATTTCACATGGGTGCAGGCCACCGATATATTGCGAGCCATAAGCTCCAACCAAAAGCCCGGCGGGTATCAGGAAAGCTAGCCAATGCGCGCGTTTGAAATTCGTCATAAAACGCGAATTAACAGGCTTCAGTTGCGGACGCTAGGCTTTGCATTTCCATCTGCCAATTTCATGGCTTTACCACCCAAACGCTCCAATGTTTCCATCGCATAATGCAGTTGGAAATCCTTGATGCCTTTGGCCTCAAGTTGCTCGGTGGTCATCGCAAAACGCGGGTCTTCGGCCATGTCGCTTTCCAGCTCTTTGTCCTCAACCGCAAGATCATTGACCAGATGGCGTCGCAGATCGGACTCGCGCATCGTGGTGCGCTTTTTGTAATCGGGGTCGGAAATTTGCGGTACATTGATATCAGGCTTAATTCCGCCTTCTTGCACCGACCGACCCGAGGGCAAATGATAGCGCGCAATCGTCAGGCGCAGGCCAGTATCCCGCGACAAGGGCAGTACGTTTTGCACAGACCCTTTGCCAAAACTGCGTTCGCCCATAATCAGCGCGCGGTGATGATCCTGAAGCGCACCAGCTACGATTTCAGACGCAGACGCCGAGCCTGCATCCACCAATACGATGACAGGCTTGCCGCCCGCCAGATCCCCGGGGAAAGCTTTTTCTGCAAACCAGCGGTTGACGACAACCTTGTTGCGACCGCGTTCGGAAACAATCTCGCCCTTGGCAAGAAACGCGTCGGAAACTTTCACAGCCTCGTCCAGGATACCGCCGGGATTAGAGCGCAGGTCGACGATGTAACCCAGCGGCTTTGCACCCAGTTGCTTGTCGATACCTTTGATCGCAGACGCAACATCTTCGCCGGTTTCTTCCGAAAAGCCGGTGATGGTGATGACGCCGATTTTGTCTTTAACTTCCCAGCGTACGGGCTTCAGGTCGATGACTGCACGCGTAAGCAAAAGGTCAAACGGCGCATCGCGGCCGGGGCGGAAAACGGTGAGTTTTATCGATGTGCCGGGTTCGCCGCGCATGCGGTTAACCGCTTCATCGAGCGTGCCACCGACAATCAATTCGCCGTCGAGATGCGTGATATAATCGCCCGATTTCATGCCTGCCTTATCCGCAGGGGTATCGGCAGTCGGCGCGATGACCTTCACTGTGCCTTCTTCCAGTGTCACCGAAAGGCCGAGCCCGCCATATTCGCCGTCAATCTGTGTTTGCAGGCTTTGGAAATCGCTTTTGTTCAAAAACGCACTGTGCGGATCGAGCGTGTTCAGCATGCCCTGAATCGCGCCTTCCATCAGCTGTTTGTCGTCGATCTTGTCAACATAGCTCGCCTTCACCCGTTTATAGACGGCGATGAATTCGTCCATTTCCTTCAGTGGATCGTCTTTCGGCGCGCTCTGCGCAACTGCAGAGGACGAAACTAGCGCGGCCATTGCAGCGACAGCGGTAAACAGGACGGACTTTTTCATGACGTTACCATTTCCAAGCGAGACTCTTCGTAAGCAGGGTATATGCCCCGACGCAATATGGTGAAAGCCTGTTTACCACGAAAGTAGTTTGCGCTGTGATGAACGGGATTCAGGCGATTAACGCGAGCAGATCAATCGTCCGGCCATAACGGCGCAGTTCGATCATAATCTCGGGTCTATCCGCACCCGCACGACCGATTAGCGCGCCTTGTGCAACGATAGCACCTGCGGCTACGCCAAGCTCCTCGATATTGGTGACCAAAGTCGTCCAGCCTCCGCCATGATCGATAATCATGATGTTGCCAAAGCTGCGATAGCGCCCAGCGAAAGTTACTTTCCCGCCAGCTGGAGCAACGATGCGCGCCGCTGGAGCAACCGCGAGCCGTATGCCGCGCTCTCGGTAGCCGGTGGGGTTCAACTCACCAAAACCGGACACGATGCGGCCTTGTGCAGGCAAAATATACGCAGCGCTGTCACGCACTTCGCCTTGACCCTTGGGCGTAGGCGCATCGAGTTCAGCAAGTGCCGCCGCATTTTGCGCGCTGTCACGGTTTGCATCGATTTGTTCGACCAAGTCGCGCGCACGCTCGCCCTGCCCGATGGCGCGTTCATATTCGAGCGCTGCATCCGCACCGAGTATTGTAGCTTTGTCGCGGCTTTGGTTTTCCAGCGTGGCAAGCGCTGTGCGCCTTTTTCCTAGATCTTTGCGCGCGGTGTCGAGCGAGCGGATCGCCACCAATTCTTGCGCACGCAATTCGCGTTGTGCCGATATCTGGCGGCGCAACGCCACCGTTCGCCGCTGGATCGCAGGCTGGATCGCAGCCATAGCGGCGCGCAGATGGATATAGTCGCGACGGTCGCCGGGTTGAGTCAGCATCACCGCCACTGGCTGCTGTGTCATTTTTTGCAACAACGCGTTAAGCCGTATAAGCGGTTTGCTTGCTGCGCCCAAAGCCGCAGCCTGCCTTTTTTGCTTTCTCGCGATAATCGAAACCCGCGCCCGTGCCGCGGCAATTTGGGCATTGGCAGCGTCGATTTCGGCGGCCAGCGCAGCGCGCTGTGCCAACAACCGGTCAGCCGCACCCTCTGCGCTTGATGCTTCTTGCCGTAGCAATTCGCTGCGCCGCTGCGCATCGGCAGCGCGAGCTTTGGCACTCAGCAAAGCATCGACTTCGCTTGATTGCGCCGACAGCGTCGCCGTCAGCCCAGCGACTGCCAGTATTAGTAAGGAAAGTCGGGTCGCGCGGTTCATGCCATCATCCTTCGCGGTGATAGGGGTGATTGGCAAGTATCGATGTGGCACGGTAGAGTTGTTCTGCGAGCATTGCCCGCGCCATCATATGCGGCCATGTTGCTTTTCCAAAGGCGATCAGCCGGTCTGCCGTCGCGCGGTCCGCATCGTCAAAACCATCGGCGGCACCCAGACAAAAACGAGTCTCGGAAACCCCATCGTCGCGCCACCGGCCGAGCAACTCAGCGATTTGGGCGGACGTTAATTGCTCACCCTTTTCGTCGAAAATAATCGTTCGACTGTTGCGCTCTGCCGCCGGCATCGCACCGCCTCGATCGGGCAATTCAGTAATTTTCGTCGGCCAGCTTATGCGTTTTAGATAGCGGTCAACTAGCTCTGACTCCGGAGACCTGCCGATTTTACCGCGCGCAATGATATGCAGCCGCATCGGCAGTCCCCTATATAATATTCGCAATTAGGCGTTCATTTCCTCAAGCCCGTCACCAAACGACCACATGCGTTCGAGATTATAGAAGCTACGCACTTCGGGGCGAAAAATATGCACGATTACGTCTTCGGCATCGATTAGCACCCAATCGGCGCTGGGCAGACCTTCGATCCGCGCTCTGCGTCCCGCTTGCTTGATCCGCTCAGCCAGTTTTTGCGCAATCGCTGCGACCTGCCGACTCGAACGACCGCTGGCGACGATCATGTGATCTGCGATGCTGCTTTTGCCCTCAAGCGGGATGGACACAACGTCCTGCGCCTGATCATCGTCAAGCGATTGCATGATCAGCGCGTGCAGCGCATCAGCGCCTACGCCTTTTCCTTTTGTCGTTGCGGCTTGGCCGGACGGGGCAGTTGCGAGTTGTACCAAAATTATTCCTTAGACCAATAACTTATGCGTGACGCCATCCCGGATAGGGCGCCCTTGATAGCGTTTATACCAAAAGGGATCGGCTTTACGGATGGCCGTTGCCGAACGTGGATCGGGACGAAAGCGCAAGAAGATAAGCGCGGGCGTGCTCCACATTGTCCAATTCATTTTCTGGTCGGGACGCCGGACAAACCGCCTGAGCCAGGCCATCGCGGGACCCGCAATAGCATCATCGTCATAGCCGGGACGCGCGATAACTGCAATCGGCATCATCCGGGCTATATCTCGCCACCGCCGCCAACGTGTGAAATTTGTCACATTGTCCGCACCCATGATCCAGATAAACTGGCGTTTAGGGTAACGCCGGATCAGTTTTTGCAGCGTATCGACGGTGTATCGCGTGCCCAGATCTTGCTCAATTGCGGTGGCGCGGATCGCGCTGCGCCGCGTCATTTTCTGCGCCGAGGCCAATCGCGCAGGCAGTGGCGCCATATCGACCTTGGGCTTTAACGGATTGCCCGGTGACACCAGCCACCACAATTCATCCAGCCCCAACGCCTCTATCGTAAACAAGCTGATGTCGCGGTGTCCGCCATGTGCGGGGTTAAACGATCCGCCGAGAAGTCCGGTTGTAGTCATACTTCTAATTGCCAATTTTCAAGGGCATGGAAAACCCGTGTCACAACAATGTCTGTGTCACCAGCGCGATAGATGATCAGGTAACGCGTCCCTTTCACGCGCAACTTGCGGTGGTCTTTTTTTAGTAACGGACTACGGAGAGGGAAGTTTTCAAGCGTGGCGCAGGCGGAACGGATCGCAGTCAAAATCCATACCGCTGTGTCGGGGTCTGCATTTTCCATTAGCCACGCAGATATGCGGCGTAGGTCCCCAAGCGAAGGACCTGACCAGATTATGTCGCGCATCGTGCCTTGTGTGCGTCTATCATTTGGTCGAGTTCAACCATCACATCTTTATGCGTAAAAATGTTCCCAAGCGCGACGGCCGCTTCGCCTTCTTGAATAAGCGCCAAAAGTCCGGCCTCGCTCTCTGCAGCTTGCTGAACCGCGCGAGCAACAAACCATGACCGGGAGCGACCCTGGGATTTAGCGACCTGGTCGACCAACTTTAAGGTTGCTTCGTCCAATCGAGCGGTGACTACTGCTGACTTATTCATAAGAACTATGTATCATTTGTATACAAGCGATTCAAGGCCGGACTTGTCCGTTCCCGCGCACGATCCATTTATAGGTCGTCAGCCCCTCCAGCGCCACGGGGCCGCGCGCATGCAGGCGGCCCGTCGCGATACCGATTTCCGCACCCAGTCCAAATTCACCACCATCAGCGAATTGGGTTGAGCTGTTGTGCATTACAATTGCGCTGTCGCATTCGGCAAGGAACTGGTCAGCGGCGGCTTGGTCACCCGTTATGATCGCCTCGGTATGTTGCGATCCGTAACGCGCGATGTGCGTTACCGCCTCGTCAACACCCGACACCATTTTGGCAGAGATGATACTGTCGAGATATTCGGTGCCCCAATCGGCTTCCTCCGCCGAGACAGTTCGCGCATCCAATTCCATCAGCATGTCGTCAGCGCGCACTTCGCACCCTGCATCAATCAGTTTACCGATAAGCCGCGCAGGTTCCGGATAATCCTGATCAATCAACACCGTTTCCAGCGACCCGCAAATCCCTGTGCGCCGCATTTTGGCGTTGACGACAATCGCCTCTGCCATCGCCGGATCGGCGGCGGAATGGACATAGGTGTGACAAATGCCATCAAGGTGCGCGAGCACCGGCACGCGGGCTTCGTTCTGCACGCGTTCGACCAGCGAACGGCCACCGCGTGGGATCACCATATCGACCTGCCCCTGCGCGCGCAGCAGCTCGCCAACGACTTCGCGATCCTGCACCGGCACAAATTGCACGGCATCGGTGGGAAGCCCTGCTTCCTGCAAGCCCGCAACAAAGGCACCGTGCAAAGCACGATTGCTGTGCGCCGCTTCGCTTCCGCCGCGCAGAATCACGGCATTGCCGGATCGCAGCGCAAGAGCAGCCGCATCGACAGTAACATTGGGGCGGCTTTCGTAAATGATGGCGATAACGCCAACAGGAACGCGGACGCGTTGCATCAATAGTCCGTTGGGACGGCGTGTCTCGTCAATGATTTCGCCGACGGGATCTTTGAGCGCGGCGACGGCTTCGACGGCTTTGGCAACTCCCGCCAACCGGTCAGCATCGAGCAGCAAACGGTCGAGCATCGCAGGCGAAAGCCCCTTTGCAAGACCTTCCTCCATATCCAACGCATTGGCCGCCAATATACCATCCTGAGCGGCGCGAAGCTGTGCTGCGGCTTTGCGCAAAGCATCGGCCTTGGCTGCATCGGACGCCGACGCCAACACGCGCGCAGCGGCACGGGCGCGTGTTGTCATATCAAGAACAAGCGAGGCAAAATCTGTTTTCATACCAGTCCTCTAAGCAAGCTACTGGCGAAACAAAAGACACTACGCCGCCCAAAATTTTGGCGCGAAAACTGTAAAATGTTCCGAATCACCGTAAACAACTGTGAAAGTACAGTTTTTCGATAGTTTCTTTTGCCTGTACCAGTCGATTTTGTCCGAAAAATACCTGCTTTTGTGCAATCGATATCCATTCGCCGCGTGACTCGCTCGACTCGTCACGACTCACCCCTCCGTGATTCGTAAACACGCGAAGAAGCTGTTAGTTCCGCATTAACAATAATAATATTGGGGTTGGGTCGTGTCTCTATTGGCCAAATATGCCGGTTTCAAAAACCGGCTGGCCGGTTGGTTTGTTGATCGCGAATTTTTCATGCGCGCTAACGGCCAAGTCCGGTTTCTTCGCATTTCTGCTGTACTGCAACGCCGTGTTGCAGGCGTTACTGCGTCTGTGATCGGCCTTTGGTTGGTCGTTACGCTCGGCATGATGGTAAACCAGGTTAGCGTTTCGGTGGAACGGCTGGCGCTAGAAGCCAAGAGGGAGCGTGTTGAAACGGCGGAAGAACGCAACGCAAAATACCGCAACTCGATTAACGATGTTGCAGCCGATCTTGAGAAGCGTCAACAAATGGTCGAAGAAGCAGCGCAGCAATTTGGCGGCGATGTCCCTCCACCTGCCAATGGCGGTAGCGGTGCTGAAACGGCTACGAAAATCGGGGCTGCAATTCCGGAAGCGGCGAAACTGGCCCAAATTGAGGCCCGGCAAATTGCCATGGCCGAACACCTAACCCGCATTGCCGTTGCCCGTTCGCAAAAGGCTGCCGCCGCGATCCGTGAATTCGGCCTTGATCCCAAATCACTCGCGTCCGAAGCGCAATCCGGAATGGGTGGCCCGTTCATTCCGTTCTTTGGCAAGAAAGAAAAACCGGTCCGCGACCCGCGCTTCACCAAAATGTTCGCTGCGGTTGAACAGATGGAAGCGATGGAACGTGCGTTGGCGGGTATCCCGACGAGCATGCCTGCGTCGGTGTCGCTGATGTCCAGCGACTTTGGCTATCGCAGCGACCCCTTCACCGGCGGAGGCGCGATGCACAGTGGACTTGATTTCAAAGGCCCGCACGGCACCAATATTCTTGCTGCTGCGGACGGCGTGGTCAGTTCCGCAGGATGGCAGGGTGGCTATGGCAAATGCATCGAAATCACCCATGCTAACGGTTTGGTAACGCGTTACGCTCACTTGTCTGAGCTTGAAGTTACTCTTGGCCAATCGGTCAAGCGTGGAGTACAGATCGGGCGAATGGGCAGCACAGGCCGCTCTACCGGACCGCATCTGCATTTTGAAGTCCGCATGAATGGCCAAGCCATCAACCCAATGAAGTTTCTGGAGGCAAATCCCGATGTTCTCGAAATCCAAGCCGTCGCCGGAAACCGGACAGCCGGGCGGAACGCAGGTTCAAAATAAAGTGCGCAACACCGGACATACTTTTTCGATGATCGCATCGGACGTTGAAATCGTCGGCAATCTGACCGCAAAGGTCGATCTGCACATCGACGGCAAAGTGCAAGGCGACGTCGTCTGCGGCTCGCTGGTACAAGGCGAAGGCAGCGTCATCATGGGCAAAGTCGTCGCCGAAACCGCGCGGCTATCAGGCAAAGTCGAAGGCTCCATCGAAGCCGCCGATCTGGTGATTGAAGCCAGCGCACGGATAACCGGCGATGTTCTGTATCAAAACCTGACGATTGCGCCGGGCGGGCAGGTTGAAGGCAAGTTCAAACACCGCAGCAGCGTGGCGCCGAACATCCACAAGACGACGGTGGACTTAAGCAAAAGTGAGCCATTGATTTTGGGTGAAGCGGCGAAGGTCGGTTAGAATCTCAAAAGTTCTCACTTTATACTAATGCACCTCCATATCCGTTTGTGCTGAGTAGGTGCTGAGCGTCAGCGAAGTGCCGTATCGAAGTGCAGCAACCCTTCGATACACTACTTCAGCCTGCCGCAAAGCGGCAGTTTATCCTGAGCGGCCGGCCTGTCGGCCAGTCGAAGGGGCTTCGGCAGCACTCAGGGCGAACGGAGAAAAAAAGGGTTTTTGACCTAAACCAATATCTCCAGCGCCGCGCCCTGCCCTAAAAAGTTCGCGGGGCTGGCGCTAGCACCATAAGCCCCTGCACAAAATACCGCGACCAGATCTCCGACATCGGCACGCGGTAACAACGGCTGGTTGGAAAGCACATCCAGCGGCGTGCACAGGCAACCCACGATGCTGGCAACTTCTGTAGGTTCCGCTGCAAACTTGTTCGCAATCGCGACCGGATAGTTGCGGCGGATAACGGTGCCGAAATTGCCCGATGCCGCCAACTGGTGATGCAGCCCGCCGTCAGTGACAAGGAATGTTTCGCCGTGGCTGACTTTGCGGTCGATGATCCGGCACACATACACCCCCGCCTCGCCGACGAGATAACGGCCCAGTTCGATACAGAAATGTGTGTCTTTCAGGATGTCGGGCAGCACGGATAGTGCCTGCCCCAACGCTCCACCTACTGCGCCCAGATCAACCGGCTTATCGCCCGGAAAATAGGGAATGCCAAAGCCTCCGCCCAGATTGACATACGGCGGCGATACGCCCGCTGCCTCGGCCAATTCCGCCGCCAAAGCCAAAGTCTGCACCTGCATCGCGATAATCGCGTCAGCGTCCAGCGCCTGCGACCCCGCATAAATATGAAAGCCGCGCCATTCAGCCCCCGCGCCCAAAATCGCGCGGATCAAGGCAGGCACACGCTCGGCATCAACGCCAAATGGCTTCGCCCCGCCACCCATTTTCATCCCCGACCCTTTCAGATCAAAGCTTGGGTTCACGCGGATCGCCAGCTTCGGCGTTACCCCCAACCGATCTCCAATCGCAAAAGCCCGCGCGGCTTCGCCCTCGGATTCACAATTCAGCGTCACCCCCTGCGAGATCGCAAGCTCCAAGTCGCGGTCGCGCTTTCCGGGACCTGCAAAGCTTATCTTATCCGGCGAAACCCCCGCCGCCATCGCCAGCTTCAACTCGCCGCCAGAGGCCACATCAAAGCCATCCACGCGGTCGCGCATCCATTCCAACAACGGCGGAAACGGATTACCTTTCATCGCATAATGCAACGCCACTTGTTTCGGCAAAGCCGCACGCAACTCCGCGATCCGTCGTGTCAAAGCATCGGTCGAATACACAAACAAAGGCGTATCGCCAGCTTCCGCGACCAACTTAGACGCCGTCTTGCCGCCAATGGCCAGTTCGCCATCAATGATGGCGAAATAGGGAGGGATGGGGCCGGTCGGTTTCATGCGCTTTCCATACCCCAAAGGCGTAAAGCCTTCGATAATGTGGCGCAAGGGTGTGGGCTGTATCCCTCTCCAGTGGGAGAGGGTTGCGCAGACTTGCAAACTCGTTTGCTAGTCGTAGCTGGGTGAGGGGTTGTGCCTTAACGACAACCCCTCACCCAGCTACGACTAGCCGCTAAAGCGGCAAGGCTTCATATCCTCTCCCACTGGAGAGGAGCAGTAGCCTCATCGGCGGAATACGATGCGCATCATGCGGAGAATGGCTTACCGAATAGTTCGGTGATATCTTCGCTACTGGCAAATTCAGGCTGGGCTTCGGCAAAACGCTGGTCAATTGTCTGTTGTTCCGACAGCGTAAAGGCAAACTGATCCGAATAGCTCTCCATTATTTCCGCAAGCGCCACTTCAACGGAATTCAGACGATCAGTCGGAAGCCGTTCGGCAAATTGCAGGAATTTTTCAAGAACAGTTATTATATTTCACTAGCATAAAATAGGCGACATTGCCACCCACGTTAAACCATCCCCTTCAACCCGTCCCGATCCAACTTGCCATTGGCATTTTTGGGAAACTCCTCCAGCCACACATAATCCGCTGGTTGCATGAAATTGGGCAAAGTTGCTTTCAAATGCGCGGCCAGCGCTACTTCGTCGGCCGCGCCCGCTACACCTCGCACAAACAGCATAATCGCCTCACCCAGCCGTTCGTCTTTGCGGCCCAATGCGCAGGCTTCGGCGACCAAACCGCTTTCGATGGCGGCCTCCTCAACCTCTGTTGGCGACACGCGGTTGCCGCTGGTTTTGATCATCGCGTCATCGCGGCCGACGAAGTAAATCAGGCCGTCTTCGTCGCGCCAGATGGTGTCGCCTGACCAGACCGCCAGACCGCCATAATGCGACCAATCGGGCGCGGGTTTGAAGCGGGCGGCGGTGCGTTCGGCGTCTTGCCAATATCCCGCCGCGACCAATGGCCCTGCATGAACCAGCTCGCCGTGTTCATTGGGCGCGGCTTCGCTTCCGTCCTTTGCCACCGCCATGATTTCGGCAAAGGGGATAGCTTTGCCGATGCTGGTCGGGTTAGCGTCGATTAAATCGGGATCGAGATAGGTCGAACGAAACGCTTCGGTCAGGCCATACATCGCAAAAATGCGGGTCGGGTGCGGGAAAATGCTGCGCAGCATTTTTACCAGGCTGGGCGTCAACGCGCCTCCGGTATTGGTTAAGCGGCGCATGTTTGCGGTTGCCTCGGCGGGCCAATCCTGTTCGGCCAATTGCACCCATAAGGGCGGGATAGCGCCGAGCGTTGTTACGCCGTGTTTGGCGCAGGCTTTGATCACATCGCGCGGTGTCAGATAATCGATTGGCACCACGCAGCCACCCGCCTGCCATGTCGAGAGCAGCTGATTTTGACCATAATCGAAGCTAAGCGGCATCACCGCCAGCGTCACATCGTCGGCGCCCAGTCCCAGATATTGTTTTACGCTGATCGCGCCAAGCGACAGGTTTGCGTGGCTGAGCATGACGCCTTTGGGGCGTCCTGTTGAACCGCTGGTGTAGAGGATGGCGGCAAGGGTGTTTGTGTCTGTGTTGGCGGGGAGAGGGGGGAGGGTTTCGGTGGTGTCGTTGTCGAGGATGGAGAGGACTTCGGTTTCGCTAAAACACAAAACACCGTTAGCGCTGAGCCTGTCGAAGTGCGGGTTATCCAAACCGTCGTTGGCGCTATGCGCCGCCTTCGGCTCCGACAGGCTCAGGACTAACGGTGTTTTGTCACCCCAGCTTTCGTGTAACTGCCCCGCCCTCGCCGCACTCGTCACTAACCCTCGCGCCCCGCTATCCTCCAGTATGTGCCGCACCTGCGCCGGTTTAAGCAACGGGTTAACCGGCACATGCACCAGCCCCGCGCGCACCGCCGCCAGCGGCATCAAACAGGCCAGTTCGGTTTTTGGCAGCCACGTTGCTACGCGCTCGCTGTTTGTAAAACCTTGATCGGCCAAAAATTTTGCCAACCGTCCGACACGGATGTTTAACGTCTGATAACTATAGACGCTGGTCTTGATGCGGAGCGCCGGACTATCGGGCGAACCGCGCAAAGGCAGGTGGTCGAGTGGAAAGGCTGGAAAAGCGTTTGTCATTGGGCCATTTGGTTAGTGTGTAGGGTTAATCGGGGGCGAATTTGCCGGTGAAAGGTGAATATCACGATAATTTCCTGACTGCGCAAGCAGCAGCAGCCGGCGCGATGGATCGCGACCGGCAAGCGTCGCTGTTTGACCGGTTGGATTGGCTTGAAACGTTGCACCGCATGGCATTGCGCGACAAAGCGCCTTTGCTGGTTGGTGCGCAAGATGGTGACGCAAGGCTGTGGTTGCCATTGATGGAGCATAGTAACGGCCATTACGCAGCACTCGCCAATTGGTATAATTTCCACTGGCGGCCAGTGTTTGATAATGCAGAGGATGAAGTAGCTAAACTCGCGCTGCTCCGCGAAGCGGCAATGACGGCACAGAAACGAGCACGGCGGCTGACACTGGCTCCTTTGCCTGACGAAGACCACAGCGCCACGCTCATCACCAACGCATTCCGCCAAGCAGGCTGGGCCGTGTTTAGCGCGCAATGCGACGAGAACCACATCCTTGAAGTCAAAGGCCGCAGCTTTGACGCCTATTGGGAAAGCCGCCCCAGCCGGTTGAAGAACACCGTAAAGCGCAAAGGCAAATCGGGCGTCGTCACGATCCGCATCGAGCGAGAATACCAACCCGATAGCTGGGCCGATTATGAACGCGTCTATGCGCGCAGTTGGAAGCCGCATGAAGGCAGCCCCGAATTTTTGCGGCAATTGGCGGAGCGCGAAAGTGTCGCAGGCGCGCTGCGCATCGGCCTTGCCTATATCGATGGCGTGCCGGTTGCGGCGCAATTTTGGACCGTCGAAAACGGCGCGGCGTTGATCCATAAATTGGCGCATGATGAGCGGCATATGCAGGCGTCACCGGGGACGTTGCTTTCCGCCGCATTGTTCCAACACGTCATCGATATCGATCATGTCGATCTGATCGATTTCGGCACCGGTAATGATGCCTATAAGGCTGAGTGGATGGAGGCGGTGCGTCCGCGGTATCGGCTCGAACTGTTCTGGCCAAACCATCCGGCCAACTGGCCACACATTGCCATCCGCCATCTGCGCGCTTACCGCGCTTCTAAACTGTGAGCGAGCTCAATATGCCCTTTATTGCCGACGAAACTGAAACCACGATCCGACAACTGCTGATCGATGTGCTGGGCGTTGCCCCTGCGACCGTTGCCGCGATGACCGATGATACGCCGTTGTTCGGTGCGTTGCCGGAACTGGATTCGATGGCGGTCGCTGGCTTGCTTACCGAAATGGAAGACCGGCTGGACATTATGATCGACGATGATGATGTTGACGGTGATTTGTTTGAAAGTTTTGGCAGCCTTGTCGCCTTTGCAAAGGCTAAGGTTGGCCCACAGGTATAATGGCGTGAGTGCGCCTGAATATCTTCGCTATACAGTTGCCGGGTATGATGAATTTTGCCTCGGTTTCGGAGGCGAGAGCGCACGGCGTATCCTGATTATCCCGCCTCTGTTTGACGAAATGAACCGCATGCGGCGAGTGCTGGTATCGGCGATGCGCAATTTGGCAGGACGCGGTGTCGGGTGCGTGCTGATAGACTTGCCGGGTTGCAATGAGAGCCTCGCGCTGTTGAAGGACCAGAGCCTTGATAGCTGGAGCAATGCGGTTGATACTTGCGCCACTCAACTGGCAGTCACCCATATCGCGTCGATACGCGGTGGAGCGTTGATCGACGACAGACAACCCGATTTACCCCATTGGCGACTGGCTCCAGTCAAAGGTGCATCGTTGTTAAAGACGATGATCCGCACACGGATTGCGGGCGAAAAAGAAGCCGGGAATGGCATCAACGAAGCACAGCTGATGCAGCAAGCCGAAACCGCGCCGATAGAGCTCGCTGGCAATCTGCTCGGTCCCGATATGATCACGCAGCTTGCCGTTGCAGAGCCGTTGGCGCTCGCCAATCTGACTGAACGGAAACTGGGCGAGGATATCATCGGTTCGCCCTTATGGCTCCGCGCCGAGCCGCAAGACGACGACGCGTTCGCCGCCAACATCGCTGCAGACCTTGATCGCTGGAGTGCATCATGCGGCGGATGATCGACTTCGACTGTGAAGGCGCTCGGCTTGTGGCGACCTTAGATGAGGGAGCCAACACAACCGGCTTATTGATCGTCAGCGGCGGTAATGAAATTCGCAGTGGCGCACATGCGGGCCAAGCCGCAATGGCTGCGCACTTCGCGGCACTTGGTTATCCGGTCTTTCGCTATGATCGGCGCGGGATTGGTGAAAGCGAAGGCGAAAATGGAGGCTTTGAAAGCAGCGCGCCTGACATAGCCGCCGCAGTTTCGGCCTTCCGCCGTGAAGCTCCAGCAATGCACCGACTTGTGGCATTTGGAAATTGCGACGCGGCAACTGCGCTTGCGCTTTTCAACGCAGGCGTCGCCATTGATGCTTTGATCCTAGCCAACCCCTGGGTGATCGAAAACTCAACCCCCGAAGCCAGCACACCGCCGTCCAGCGCCGCCGTCCGCGCGCGCTATTGGAACCGGCTGAAAAACCCGCGCAGCTTGATTGATTTACTCACCGGCAAGATCAATCTGCGGAAACTGGCGGGTGGATTGGCCAAGGCGGCGCAGACGGACAAACCAACGGGCGTCGCCGAACGTTTGGCAACAGCACTTGCGACCAGCGCTCTGCCCTCAACGATCCTAATCGCAGACCGCGATACTACCGCGCTTGCCTTTATGGCCTCGTGGAACACCACCGCCTTTGCCGATGTCAGAACGAGGGAAAGCTTCGCGCTACACAAATGCCCAACCGCATCGCACAGCTTTGCTGACGCGCAGGCGAAAGCATGGTTACTGGGGCAGATTGAAGCAGCACTTAACCAAGTCCATTTTTGCTGACAGGCTAACATAGTTCTCCCAACACCGTTTGCCCTGAGTAGTGCTGAAGCCGCAGGCAGAAGTAAGTATCGAAGGGCGCCGACACTTCGATACGGCAGTTGGGCTACGCCCGCCTTCGGCCCCGCTTTCGCTCAGCACCTACTCAGCGCAAACGGGTTTGGGGTAAATGATGATAAACGGCACAAGTAACCCATCCCCTCCCAAATGCCGTTCATCGAAATTGAGTATTTACACTTGTAATCGAAACGACTACGCCTGTAGTCAATAGGCGAAGGAGTCGGCGATGAGCCAAAAACCAAGTGATCGGATTAGTGACGCGGAACTCGCAGTGATGGAGGTATTGTGGGAGGAATCCCCACTGACCGCTACCGAAGTTTCGGGCCGAGTTGCATCGCGGCGTGATTGGTCGCTGGCGACGGTAAAAACTTTGCTGTCGCGGTTGGTGACAAAGAACGCGATTGACCATCATCTGGATGGGCGGCGTTTTCTCTATGCGCCTTTGGTGGAACGTGATGCTTATGTCACCGGCGAATCGCGGCGCCTTGTTGACCGGTTTTTCGGTGGCAAATTGATACCGCTGGTTGCGCATCTGGCCGAACAGGAAAAACTGTCGGGCGATGACATTGCCGAAATTGAACGTCTGTTGAGGGAGATGAAGTCATGACCGAGTGGCTTTTTGATACGGTGCTTGCATCGACAGCGTTACTGCTTTTGGTTCTGCTTATCCGCAGCAGCGTTGCCCGGAATTTCGGCGCAAGTGTTGCCTATTGGTTGTGGCTCTTACCCGCCGCGCGCCTGTTTATGCCGGTGCTGACCGAGGAAGTTACAGTCCCTGCACTACCAGCCGCGAACGCATTCATCGAAAGCATTCGAGCCACCCCTGCAACCTATGGCCAAATTGCCACGACCGAACCGAGCTTCAACTGGCTCGCGCTTGGCCTGTCGATTTGGCTCGGCGGCGCGGCGTTGCTGTTTATTGTGCAGATGGTGCGGTACTGTTCGCTGCGCGACGAAATGCTGGCTGATGCAACTGAGATTGACCGGATCGGCGACATCCGCGTCATTCAAAGCGACCGGATCGGCGGCCCATTGGCGTTTGGCCTGTTCCGCCGCTACATCGCTGTGCCGGACCATTTCACCCGCACCTTCGCCCCCAAAGAACGCGAACTCGCATTGGCGCACGAACTGGCGCACCACCACGCTGGCGACCTTTACGCAAACCTAGCCGCCTTCGTGTTTCTATGCCTGTCATGGTTCAACCCATTCGCTTGGATCGCGTGGAGCGCATTCCGCTTTGACCAAGAAGCCGCCTGTGATGCCCGCGTTCTGGCAGGCACCGATACCGGCACACGTCAGCATTATGGCCGCGCTTTGGCCCGTGCTGCATCGTCGGACCGCATGCCGGCGCTGGCGATGGCGATGGCGCAAAACAGCCCGCGCAACATTATCGAGAGATTGAGGAGATTGATGATGAAAGACACCAGCAAACGCCGCCTGTGGACAGGCCGCACCGCGATTTTTGTGGTAGCCGCGATTGCTTTGCCGTTGACCGCGACCGTCGTGCCGGTTTTTGCCGAGGACGAAGCGCTCGAAGAAAGTAAAGTTGGCAATACGCCCACCAAGGTGATCATAATCAAGAGCAAAGATGGCAAAGCTCAGCGGATCGACGTTAGAGGAGATGCAAATACGCCCTTTGTCAAAACCATCCAGAAAGATGGCAAGACGATCGTGCTGCACTCTACCCATGAACTGAACGAAGCCCAGGTTGAGAAAATGGTGGCCGATGCCGAGGCGTCGCGGGGCGAAGCCGAAGCACAATGGAGTGAAGCCGAAACTGCCCGTGGTGAATCCGAGGCCGCGCGAGGAGAGGCAGAAGCGGCTCGGACTCACGCCATTGCAATGGTCCACAACATGGACGTCGCATCGTATATCCCCGATATCGACATCAGCGAGATTACCAAAAACTGTGAGGCAGGTCAGCCAGTGACGACCGACGTCTCCGGCTTTGACGGCAAAAACAAATCCCGCGTGCGGATCGTCATGTGCGGTAAAGGCCAAGCAAAAGTGGCAAAAACGCAAGCCGTCCAAGGCCTACGCGAAGCCCGCGCCGAGATCGCCAATGACAAAGACATTCCGGAAGCAACCCGCAAATCGATTTTGGACAGCATGGAAAAGCAGATCAATCGGATGCAGGATCAACTGGACGATTAGAGTCGAGCTAAGGAGGAATATTAACCTCCTCATCCGTTTGCCCTGAGTGCCACGAAGCTGCAGGCGGAGAGGTGTATCGAAGGGTAGCTACGCTTCGATACGGCAGTTGGGCTACGTCCGCCTTCGGCCCCGCTATCGCTCAGCACCTACTCAGCGCAAACGGAGAGTAGTGACCCAATCAAAAAGTCACGTTGCGAAAAAACACGCTCCCCAGCATGATTTTCGTAGAATTGGGCGGTTCCTGGTGGAGCCGCCCTTTTTCTTTTGCACCGGATGCTCCATAGCAGCGCAATGAGCGATTGGCCCGACAGCATCCAAGCCGGCGAAACCGAAACGCACGAACCGTTGGTGCGGCGCGTGCTTGCGCCCAATCCGTCGCCCTATACCTTTACTGGCACACAGACGTGGCTCGTTGGTGCAGGCAACGAGATTGCCGTGATTGACCCTGGCCCTGCAGGCAGTGGGCTGAGCATCGGCGACCCCAAGGACATCAACGGGGCTGGCCATGTCGAGGCAATCTTGCGCGCCGTTGGCGACGCAAAGATTACCGCGATCCTGTGCACTCACACTCACCGCGACCATTCACCCGCCGCCGCCCCATTAAAGGCCGCAACCGGCGCGCCCATCATTGGCTGCGCGCCCCTCTCACTTACCGATGACGGCCCCCGCGCCGACAGCGCCTTTGACCCTGACTACACACCCGACCGCATATTGACCGATGGCGAACGGATCAACGGTGAAGGCTGGACCATCGAAGCTGTCACCACCCCCGGCCACACCAGCAACCACATCTGCTATGCGCTGATCGAGACCGGTGCGATGTTCACCGGCGATCATGTGATGAAATGGTCCACCAGCGTCGTCTCGCCTCCCGATGGCGATATGGCCGACTATATGGCGTCGCTGCAAAAGCTGTATGACCGCAAAGACCGGATTTATTACCCCGCCCATGGTCCTGCGGTTGAAAATCCCCGGCAACTGGTGCGCGGCATGATCGGCCATCGGCGTATGCGCGAACGGCAGATATTGAACGAGCTGGAAAAAGGCCCGCGCCCGATCACGCAAATGGTTGAGACGATGTACAAAGGGCTGGATGCACGACTAAAAGGGGCCGCAGGTCGATCGGTTCTGGCGCATCTGATTGACCTGAACCAGCAAGGGCGTGCCGCGTTCGACGGTGACATATGGCGATCAACCGAAGAGGCCAGAACCTAAGGCTTGAGGCCTTGATACAACCGCGTTAGAAGCTCCTACGGGTCGTTACATCCTTTGAGGGAGGGATAAACATGGCTAGCATAACGCCTGACGTGCGCGACACCGCGCACGCTGACGGGTTTTTTCGGACATTGGCATTGTTGATGGCGCTGACCGTTTTGGTTGGCTTTAGTTTTCAGTTCGCGCGCGGCTTTTCCAGCCTATCGGCACGGCCATTGGTGCACATCCACGGCATCGCCTTTATGGGCTGGGTCGCGATATTTGTGACGCAAAGCTGGCTGGCGACACGCGGACCAATTGCGCTTCACCGCAGGCTCGGCTGGTTTGGCGCTTTCTGGGTCGTTATTCTGGTCGTCATGGGAAGCTGGATTACCATCGATGTTATCCAGCGCGGTACAACTCCGTTCTTTTTCCAACCGCAACATTTCCTGATCGGCAATCCTTTATCGGCGCTCGTTTTTGCAGGGCTGGTGTATTCTGCAATCCGCCTGCGGCGCCAACCCGATTGGCATATGCGGCTGCAAATCTGCGCGATGACAACGATCATGGGGCCGGCATTCGGGCGTTTGCTGCCGATGCCATTCCTGATTCCCTATGCCTTTGAAGCCGCAGGCCTTGCCGGAATGGCGTTCGCGATTGCGGGAATGATCCGCGATCGCCGCAAATATGGCCGCGTGCATCCCGCATGGTATTGGGGGCTTGGGGCGTTTCTGGCGATCATACCCGTGACGCAGCTTATCGCGACTTCGGCTGTCGGTGATGCTTTGTATACAGCCGTAACAGCGGGCCATCCGGGTGCGGCACAACCCGGTTTTGGATTTCCGCCAATGCCAGCGATGCGGTAACAACCGTTGCCCTTTGGCTATGGATGCCTAGATAGGGTGGATGGAAATTCCTCCCGCCAACATCTGGCCCATCAACAACTGGCTTGTCCGCATCGCGGCTCTCGCCGCCCCCATCTTGTTCATTCTGCTGATATGGGCAGCGGTGGACGGCTTTCGGATTTTCCGCGACGGCCCCGATCCCGAAACCATTGCCAGCGCGTCTTTAAAAGGTATTCGCGAACAAAACCGGCTGACGGCGTTTGTGGCGAATTATTCGGCAGTGGTCACCAGCGAACAGCGCCGTTTTGGTCTGTCGGCACGCAAGACTCTGATCATGCAGGGGCTGGTACGCTATGAGGTTGATATGGCGAAACTCGCGTCGAACGACGTCCGCTGGGATGCCGACACCAACACATTGCGCGTCCGCATTCCCGATATCGAAGTTTCCGAACCGCAGATCGATTTGAAATCAATACAGGAGTATGACGACGGCGGTATATTGACCGCGCTGACCGATGCGGAGCGTGTGCTCGACACCGCGAACCGCAACAAGGGGCTGGCGGAATTGTCGCGCCAAGCCGAGGGGCCTGTCCCTATGCGCCTGGCCCGCGAAGCCGCGCGCCGTGCGATTGTGCAGAATTTTAATGTGCCGATGAAAGCGGCGGGCATGGACGTGCGCGTCGAGGCCAAATATGGCAATGAAATGGTCGGCAAAGTCGATACCCGCTGGGATTATTCAACGCAGTTGGAAGAGATTATGCGTAAATAAAATATCTTTGGGGCTTCGTGGCTTTGTGTGGAATAGTTTTGCACACGGAGCCACGAAAAGGCTTTATAACCGGCAAACCGAGTTACGTTTGGAGAATAGCATGAACGCCCCCATCCCCCGCGAAAACCTTGCAGGTGTTGATTTGCTTGGCGAGATCAACCGGCTGAAAAAAGAGCGCAACGCGGTTATCCTTGCGCATTATTATCAAAAGCCTGAGATACAGGATCTGGCCGATTTTGTTGGGGATTCGCTGGAGCTAAGCAAGCGTGCAGCGGAAACTGATGCCGATGTCATCGCCTTTTGCGGCGTCAAATTCATGGCAGAGACCGCAAAAATCCTGTCGCCCGAAAAGATCGTGATCTTGCCCGATATGGCCGCTGGCTGTTCATTGGAGGATTCCTGCCCGCCGGGGCGGTTCAAGGCATTTCGCGACGCGCATCCCGATCATATTGCCCTTACCTATATCAACTGCTCCGCCGAGGTGAAGGCTTTGAGCGACATCATCGTCACCTCGTCCAGCGCCGAGACAATCCTTGCGCAAATCCCCGAAAGCCAGAAAATCATCTTTGGCCCTGACCGGCATTTGGGTGGCTATCTGTCGCGCAAGTTCAACCGCGAGATGTTGTTATGGCCCGGCGTCTGCATAGTGCACGAGGCATTTTCTGAAACCGAATTGCTAAAGCTGAAAGCGCAGCACCCGACCGCCCCTGTTGCCGCGCACCCCGAATGCCCGCCGCACATCATCGACCATGCGGACTATGTCGGCAGCACCAGCGGCATATTGCAGTTCGCCAAAACCTTTGAAGGCGACACGTTAATCGTCGCCACCGAACCGCATATTATCCACCAGATGCAGCTGGCCATTCCAGAGAAAACCTTCATCGGCGCGCCGGGAGCAGACGGCAACTGCGCCTGCAACATCTGCCCCTATATGGCGCTGAACACGATGGAGAAGCTGTATCTCGCGCTCCGCGATTTACAGCCGCAGATCGTGATGGATGAAGGTGTAAGATTGGCGGCGAAAAAGAGTTTGGACCGGATGCTGGAGATGGCGTCCGGGACGGTTGGTCGGGGTGATTTGGGGCGGGCGTGAGAGTCTATCACTTCCTGAATAGCGAGCATGGCATCGAAAACATAAAATTGCGGCGGCTGAAAATCGCACGCGTTGACCAACTTAACGATCCCTTCGAGTGGCAAGCTATGACGTCGTCTGATGCGATCAAGCGCGAGGCGATAAGACGGCTGAAAGCGCAGCAGTCGGCCGATACTGGTGTATTATGCTTTAGCCGCAGTTGGCGAAATCCGGTCCAATGGAGCCACTATGCTGACCACCATAGAGGGCTTTGCTTGGGTTTCGACGTCGCTGATCGTCTCTTGGGGGAAGTGCGCTACACAGATAGGCGCATTGATATAGATTGGATACTTGCTGCGGCGTCCGATGAAGAAGGCAACCGTAGAATGCGCGAAGCTTTAGTGACCAAGTTTCGACATTGGCGTTACGAAAAGGAAATGCGAATTTTTGTGCGCATCGCCCCTGAAACCGAGATTGAGGGTCTATATTTTGCTGATTTCTCAAACGATCTTGTCCTATCGGAAATCATCGTCGGCGCGCACAGCGATGTAAGTCGCGCTCAGCTAATTGGAGCACTCGGAGAAATGACCGCGTCCGTAGTTTGCCGCAAGGCACGTCTCTCATTCAGGGCTTTCAGCATTGTTGAGCAGCGGAAAGCCAGTCTCTGGGTGTGAAACATCATACTCGATTCTGCCGTTACCGCGCAACCGCCTCAAAACTAACCCGTAACTTCGTCCCCGTAGCCTTAGCGAATTTTGCCAGCGTTGTTGTTGAAGGCCGAGAACGGCCTCCCTCCAGCCGTGCAACCGCGCTTTGCGTTGTGCCCATCCGTTTTGCTATTTCCTCTTGCGTCAGGCCTGAATTGGCGCGCGCTGCAATCAAGGCAGTGGCAAGGGCGAATTCTTCCTCCAGTGCGTCATATTCACGCACGAATTCAGGGTCTTTGAACCATTCATCGCTCAGTTTGGAAAGGGGTATGGTCTTTGTCATGTCAATGTCTCCGCCCGTTTCAGGGCCAATTCGATTTCGCTGCGCTGTGTCTTTTGTGTTTTCTTTCGAAATGCCCGGACAATCACCACGCGTTGTCCGGACATGGTTACGTAAATTGCCCGCGATATCCCGTCGCGTCCGGTCAATCGCATCTCCCAAAGCTTGCCTTGCAGATGCTTGATATACGGTTCACGCATTGCCGATAGGCCAAGCTGTTCGATCATATCGGCTATCCGCCGCAACTTTGCCTGCATATCGCCCGGCAGTTCGGCGATTTCGCGTTCCACCGTCGCGTCGAGATAGCTGACCGTCCAACTCATAGGTTCTACATAGCAGTAATGCTATAATTGTCAACCTCTCGGGTCGTTACATCTCAAACACTGTCTTCAACCTGCAACCATTTCGCACTATGTGCGTTACTGTATCATGTACCGCCAAACCCCCGCTTTACGCCACCGG
>JANOTI010000115.1:0-10703 GCA_031416255.1 Sphingomonadales bacterium
TCACATCGGAATCTGCTCGACCGTATAATTGTAAAATCTCTCGAAATACGAAAAGTACGCCGATTAAAATGAGGACGACGAGTAAGAAGAAAAGCCCCTTGCCGACTGCGCGCATAACCGAATCTCCCTACTCCGCCGCAACCCCAGCTTGTTCAAACATATCCACGCCGTCATTTTCCGCTACTGGCTCAATGCCGATGATCTTTTTCTTTTTGCGGTCAAAGCTGTCCCATACTTCGCCCCAATTGCCGCGGGTTGATGCCTTGGAATACTCCGTCGCGCGGGTTTCAAAGAAGTTGGCGTGTTCCACACCGTTCAGCAATGGCGCGAGCCAGGGCAGGGGGTGGTCCTCGACCATATAGATTGCGGGCAGGCCCAGCTGGCCCAAACGCCAGTCGGCGATGTAGCGGATATAGCGTTTGATTTCCTTGGCGGTCATGCCGGGCACGGGGCCCATTTCGAACGCCAGATCGATAAAGCTATCCTCCAGCCGCACGACTTTTTGGCAGCAATCGATGATGTCTTCTTTGACCGCCTTGGTCAGGCAATTGCGTTCGGCGCAGAATGCGTGGAACAGCTTTGTGATGCCTTCGCAGTGCAGGCTTTCGTCGCGGATCGACCAGGTGACGATCTGCCCCATGCCCTTCATCTTGTTAAAGCGCGGGAAGTTCATCAGCATGGCGAAGCTGGCGAACAGTTGCAGCCCCTCGGTAAAGCCGCCGAACATCGCCAGCGTGCGCGCAATGTCTTCGTCGCTATCGACGCCGAACTGGTGGATATAATCGACCTTTGCGGCCATTTCCTCATATTCAAGGAACGCGCTATATTCGCTTTCGGGCATGCCGATGGTGTCGAGCAAATGGCTGTACGCGGCGATGTGCACCGTCTCCATATTGGAGAAGCTGGTGAGCATCATTTTGATCTCGGTCGGTTTGAACACGCGGCCATAATGTTCGTGGTAGCAATTCTGCACCTCGATATCGGCTTGCGTAAAGAAGCGGAAAATTTGCGTCAGCAGGTTGCGTTCATGCTCCGAAATCTTTTGCGCCCAATCGCGGCAATCCTCTCCCAAGGGCACTTCTTCGGGCAACCAATGGATCTGCTGCTGCCGTTTCCAGAAATCATAGGCCCATGGATATTCAAAGGGCTTGTAGCTGTTACGGGCTTCTAAAAGGGGCATCTGCTTCTTCCTTGCGTTCAAACTTTGTCGTCACTCCCGTGGTAGGGAGGGTGGGGAGACTGTCCCCGATTTGCTGCTATTTTGCTTTAGGCTTTGTTGCGCGCGTTTTCACTACAGCCTTTGGTATAGGATCGGTTTTTGGCTTTGCCGTCGGCTTTGGTTTTGCGGGCTTTTTCGGTGCGGCGGACTTGGCGGCTGGAGCCTTTGGAGCGACAGCTTTTGCAGCAATCGCTTTCAAGGCAACCGGCTTGGCCGCAACCGCTTTGGGGGCGGCTTTGGGCTTTGGCGCAGGCTTAGGCGCTTTGGGCTTATCAGGCGCCTGTGTCAGAACCGCCGCCGAAATCTTCTGAATTTCCTTCTTCGACAGGCTCTTGGGGTCCTTCAACCCACGCGCCGCAATCGAGGCAATATCCTTCGAAGTTTTTTCGTTTTTAGCCATCACAAACCCTTTTCTACCTCGATCAAAGTACCACTTTGATCGAAACTATTGGCATGCCAGACATTCCTCATAGTCAGTCTGTTCCGCCGCCATCAGCTCAATCTTTGGCGCGTCGGCAGTGTTATCCGCCTCTACGCCGCCAGCAAAGCCAGCGCGTTGGATCGATTTCGAGCGCAGATAGTAAAGCGACTTAATACCCAGCTCCCATGCGCGGAAGTGGAGCATGAGGAGGTCCCATTTTTCCACGTCCGCAGGGATGAACAAGTTCAGCGATTGCGCTTGGTCGATATGTGGTGCGCGGTCACCGGCGAGCTCGAGCAACCAGCGCTGGTCAATCTCGAACGACGTTTTGAACGTGTCCTTTTCTTCGGGCGTCAGGAAATCGAGATGCTGCACCGACCCGCCTTTTTCCAGAATGCTATTCCAGACATTGTTGCTGTCCTTGGCTTTATCGAGCAGCAGTTTTTCCAGATACGGGTTCTTCACAATGAAGCTGCCCGACAATGTTTTGTGCGTGTAGATGTTCGCCGGGATCGGCTCGATACATGCGCTGGTGCCGCCGCAGATGATCGAAATCGACGCTGTGGGGGCAATCGCCATTTTGCAGCTGAAGCGTTCCATAACGCCGCGTTCCTCGGCATCGGGGCACGCGCCGCGTTCTGTCGCCAGCATCATCGATGCTTGGTCGGCTTGCGCGCGGATGTGTTTAAAGAACTTCATATTCCACGACTTTGCCATCGCTGACTCAAATCCGAGTCCGCGTGATTGCAAAAAGCTGTGATAGCCCATGACACCCAGGCCGACGCTGCGTTCGCGGCCCGCGCTGTATTTCGCCCGCGCCATTTCGTCGGGTGCGCGTTCGATAAAGTCGGTCAGCACATTGTCGAGCATACGCATCACGTCTTCGACAAACAGCTTCTCACCGCTCCACTGATCCCATGTTTCTAGGTTCAATGATGACAGGCAGCAAACCGCTGTGCGATCATTGCCCAGATGGTCGAAACCGGTTGGCAAAGTGATTTCGGCGCACAGGTTGGAGGTCGATACTTTGAGCCCCAATTCGCGGTGATGCTTTGGCATCGCGCGGTTCACTGTGTCGCTGAAAATGATGTAAGGCTCGCCGGTGGCAAGGCGCGTTTCAACCAGCTTTTGGAACAACGAGCGCGCATCGAGCGTGCCGCGAATGCTGCCGTCCTTTGGCGAACGCAGGTTGAACTCTTCGCCGCGCCGCACCGCTTCCATAAACTCGTCAGTCAGCAACACGCCGTGGTGCAGGTTCAGCGCTTTGCGGTTGAAATCACCCGATGGCTTGCGGATTTCGAGGAATTCCTCAATCTCGGGATGGTTGATGTCGAGATAGCATGCCGCCGATCCGCGACGCAGCGAGCCTTGCGAGATTGCGAGGGTAAGGCTGTCCATCACGCGGACAAACGGAATGATGCCGCTGGTTTTGCCGTTAAGGCCAACGGGCTCACCAATGCCGCGCACCGATCCCCAATAAGTGCCAATGCCGCCGCCGCGTGACGCGAGCCAGACATTCTCGTTCCACGTGTTGACGATGCCTTCAAGGCTATCATCGACTGAGTTCAGATAGCAACTGATAGGCAGGCCGCGTCCGGTGCCGCCATTCGACAGCACAGGCGTTGCTGGCATGAACCACAATTGGCTCATCGCATCATACAGCCGCTGCGCATGCGGCTGATCGTCGGCATAGGCCGAGGCGACACGCGCAAACAGATCCTGATAGTTTTCGCCGGGCAGCAAATAACGGTCTTTCAGCGTCTCTTTGCCAAACTCGGTCAGCAATGCATCGCGCGAGGTATCGGTGACAACATCAAAGCGCCGCACGTCCACCGTCTTGCTATCACTTTCGGCTTTCAATTCAGCTTTCGCCTGCTTTGTGTCCGCATCAGCCTTGAACGGGGCTGCGTTTACGTCTTTTGCTAATTCCAGCACATCCATACCATCACCTATTCCGGCCTCACCGCCAGTATCACGAAAATCCATGTTATCTTTGCTCCCAATCCGGACAATTCTGGCCACCACGCTGACCGGAACCGCTAACCGTTGTGTGTAAGAAGTTCGTTCACTTCTTGTTCGACTCGGAAGGCAAGCCTCCCTCATAGCATTTTTGACCATCTAGGGAGCATTATTTTGCACACTTGCCGGAACAAATCCGGCGCAAACTGGTCCAGCCACAGAATCGATCCTGTAGGATGAGACACAAATTGTAGTTATGCCCCCTATGGCCAACCGCTACCTATAGTGCCTCAACCAGTTTCAGACGCAAGAGGGTAAATGGTTAATTAAGGACTCGGTTCGTCGCTTATCCGATTCATTTCGTCGCAGCGAAAATATGGTGCAACGCAGCGACGCGTGGAGTCTCTAAGCAGTGTGTAGCGCGCAAGATGTTTTGCGGTGAAATGCGAAGTTTATTTATCCACGATAAAAAATGGATGGGGATAAAGTCCCGCATGTGTTGACATGGCGGAACTGCGTTGGGGGATGGTTAACAGGGGCGTTGTACTGGCGAATCATCTTGCCGTGATGTGCACATCATCGCCCCGCTGTTATTCATGCTCGATCGTGACCGCTATAGGCGCCAACAACCCCTTCACCGAACTTCGCCACACTCTGGAACCTTCTTTATTTGGGAGCGTTTACGGTGTCCCCCAAACAGTGTTTAAGGACGCAGAACATGGCCACTGCTGCTAAAAATTCCACTTCAAACAATATGTCTTCAAAACCCATAAATGCGCGAGCCAAAACCGGGTCGCGTGATGCGCGCCGGTCAACGGCCACCGCGAAAAATCCCAAAGACGCAATCGCGTTGCTTAAGGCCGACCATAAGGAGGTCGATGCGATGTTTAAGGCTTATGACAAAACCGGTGACGACACCAAAAAGCAGGATCTGGCTAACAAGATTTGCATGGCACTGACCGCGCATGCGCAGATCAAAGAAGAGATTTTTTATCCAGCCGCTTATGAAGCATTGGATCAAGATGGCGACGATCTGCTCGACGAAGCCGAAGTTGAACACGCATCGTGCAAAGCCTTGATTGCCGAAATTGAATCGATGCGCGTTGGTGAACCTTTGTTCGACGCCAAAGTGAAAGTTTTGGGCGAATATATCGCGCATCATGTTGAGGAAGAGGAAAATGAATTGTTTCCCGAATGCCGCGATGCCGGAATGGACCTTAAAGGCCTTGGCGAAGAGATGGCGGCGCGTAAGTCTGAATTGCTGGCTGAAGCCTAAGCCTAAGCACCGTTGATTACGCTGAACGGGGGCGCGGATTATCGTGCTCCCGTTTTGTTAGGCTCGCTGTGCGCGTAAAAGCTCCTGCCGCGATTGCCAAGTTGCGAACCGTGCTGCTAACGCTTGCGCCATGACCGAAAGCAAACAAAGCGCGCAAGAACTGGTAACACAGCTGCAGGACCTGTTAACCGTTACCCGTATGGGGGATGGATGGTATCTGGGTAAGCGCAAGCCTGACGGGGTCGGTCGGGTGTTCGGCGGGCAGGTGATTGCGCAAGCCTTGGCAGCGGCACAGGATACCGTCAGCACAGAACGCATCCCGCATTCGATGCACGCCTATTTCATGCGCGCCGGTAGCGAAGACTATGAAATCACATTTCGCGTCGAGCGCGATTTTGACGGTGGCAGTTTTTCCACGCGGCGTATCATCGCACTGCAACAGGATAAGCCGATCCTGAGCATGACAGCATCGTTTCAAAAACGGGAGGACGGCCTGCATCATCACGACCCGATGCCCGATGTGCCGATGCCCGACGATCTGCTGCCAGAGGATGAATTGCGCAAGCAATTTGCCCATCAAATCCCCGAGAAATTCCGTGCCAATTTTTTGCGCGATCGCGCCTTTGAAAGCCGCCCTGTTCAGCCGCGTGATTGGGCGGGTGGGGACAAAAGGCTACCTGCCAAGCAAGATGTCTGGTTCCGGTTGCGCGCTCCGACGGTGGACGATCCAGCGATGCACCGCGCGATGCTGGCGTATCAGAGCGACAGCTGGCTGCTTGGCACGTGCACGCTTGCGCACGGCGTTACTTTTATGATGCCGGGCTTTCAATCGGCTAGCCTCGATCATGCTATCTGGCTGCACGATGAATTCCGCGTCGATGATTGGATGCTGTACAGCTGCGATAGCCCGTGGAGTGGACGCGGACGTGGATTTAACCGCGGCGCAATCTACACTCGTGAGGGCCTATTGGTGGCCACGTGTGCGCAAGAAGGTTTAATCCGCCTACGGACATAAGTTACTTTCCCTACACAGTTTTCATGATAGAAAAGAGTGTTCGCGCATCATGTGTATTGGCGCGCCATGGGGAGAGGCTGAGATGATCGATAAGCTGTTGATTTCAACTTTAGCATTGGCAGGGGCGTTCGCGTTTTCGGCTCCGGCACAGGCCAGTGCAGATTCCACATGCTACCCCGTATGGAAAGTAAAGCAGACCCAGATGATCGGCTGCAGCGGCATGGCATTGCTCTCGCCCGGCAATGACACGCGGATCAATCTGTTGATGTTATTGGCGGACCGTCATGGCGATGTCGGCGTGTCGCACGCGAGTAGCTATGACATGATGAACCGGCGCGGCGATGCGCAGCCGTTTGATTATAGCCTGTTTTCGCTGGCGCTCGGGCAAAAGCCGCCCGAGGATGAAAATCGGAATACTTACAGCGACCGTTGCATCAGCAACAGCAGTGGACAGGCAGCTTTTGAAGCTGCGCTTGTTGTATCCAAAGGTCTGTCAGGCAGCGAACGGTTGATGCTGTCTTTTGCACGTCAGGCGTTAAAGCCCGAATGCGGCGATGGCGCGATGATGCGTCCGGCGGTTGAGGGGACGTTAGGCGCTGCCGCATCACAAGCGGGTAAAGATTTTGCAGGCTATCTGCTTGCCGCTGCATCCTTTTACGACGGCGACTTTGGGGGCGCGCGTCAGGCATTCCAATCATTGTCGAAAGCGCAAACCGGTTGGCCCAAAGAGGCTGCGCTCTATATGCTTGGCCGGGTCGAACTCAACGTCGCATTGGCATCTGCGTTTGATGATTATGGCTATCCGGTGGATGATGCCAGCAACAGCCGCGAACTGGCCGCCGCCGAACTCGCTTTTAAAGGGTATTTAAAGGCCTATCCTCAAGGCAACTACGCCGTTTCCGCAAGTGGTTTGTTGCGCAAAGTCTATTGGCTGGCAAAGGATGAAGACAAGCTGCTGGCCGAATATGTCGCGGCATTCAAACGCAAGAACCTCAGCAGCTCCAACGTCTCGCTGGCGGATCTTGTGCAGGAAATGGACGTAAAGCTCGGCGAGAAGCTGAATGCCGCCAATGTTAGCGATCCCTATATTCTTGCCATGCTGAACCTAAAAGCGATGCGCCAAAGCGACGATCCAAAGCGGGAAGGCGGCGCTGCGCCGATTAGCCGTGCCGAGATCGAAGCGCAAAAATCGCGTTTTGCCGGACAAGAGGCGCTGTATAATTATGTGCTGGCGGCGCATGCGGTTTTCGTGACGAAAGATCACGACGCCGCGCTCCGCCTGTTGCCTATACAAGCAGAGGGCGACAGCTATTTTGCCTTCAGCCAGCGGGCGTTGCGTGCCTTGGCGCTGGATAGCAAAGGCGATGCCGGGGCACGCGATGCTATGACATCGGTACTGGCCAGCGGCAAAAGGCCATTCCAACGCGGTTCAATGGAACTGGCGCTGGCGATGCATGATGAACGCAATGCAGGGTTAGAACGTGTTTTTGCGGCGGACTCGCCGGTTAAAGATCCTGAAGTGCGTGAGCAGCTGTTGCGTTATAGCGCAGGGCCAAAGCTGCTCCGTACGCAATCGGTGGCAAAGACCGCGCCGAAGCAAGAACGCGAAGTTGCGCTCTATACGTTGTTGTACAAAGACATCACGCGCGGCGCGTATAAGGATTTCCTGCGCGACCAAGCGCTTATCCCTGCTGGCACACGGCCAAAGCCGACGGATGATTATACGGCACCTGTTTATGCCAACATCGCGATTTTCAAATGGGCCGGAGCAAAAGAGGGCTTTGCCTGCCCGTCGCTTGCGACCTTGGCAACGGCCTTGGCAGGCGCGCCAAAGGATGCACCATCGTTGATGTGCTTAGCCGAATTTTCCCGGAACAGTGGCTTTGACACTGGTGCCAGCTGGCCCGATCTGCCGCAATCTCTCGACGTTCTGCCGCCGAAAGACCAGCTGGGCGGCACGCCATCGATGTTCCCGGGAAAATCGTTTTCGCGGCTGGAAATTTACAAAGGAGTGATCGCTGATCCAGTGGCTCCCGCGACCAGCAAAGCCTATGCGCTGTACCGTGCCGTCTATTGCTATGCGCCTAGCGGCTATAACAGTTGCAGCGGCATCGAAGTGCCAAAGGCGCAGCGTAAGGTGTGGTATAACCAGCTGAAGAAGAACTATCCGGCGTCGGCGTGGGCGACGAAGCTGAAATATTATTGGTGAGGGGTGTGTCATTTAACTTATCCCTCCCCGTTTGTGCTGAGTAGGTGCAGAGCCGAAGGCGAAGTGCCTTATCGCTCCGGCCCTCTGCACCTACTCAGCGCAAACGGGGAGGGATAAGAGGTGAATTTGAACAAATTCCTCATTACAGCAGCGTTACTCCTCCTGACCGCCTGCACCCGCGAAGCCCAACCGGTGGCCGCAGCTGACTATGACGCGTTCTGGCTATGGGCAGGGGTAAAGCCGCAACCGGTGCTGGACAGCGCCAAAACAATCTACATCCTAGAAGGCGAAATCCGGGGCAGCCCAAGTCCGCGTATAGACCGCCTGCGCGGCGGTACGCCACGGGTGAAGCACGCTGATGTCTGGCTGGTGTATCGCGTCGAAACGATACAATGGGGCCCAGACATTGTGCGCCAAATCGCATCCGATCTTGCACGTTGGAAAAAAGCGGGAAGCCGCACAGTCGGCGTGCAGATTGATTTTGATGCGGCAACACATGGGCTGGAGGGATATGCAGCATTCCTCAAAACGCTTCGGACGGAACTGCCCTCACGAACCAAACTGGGCATCACCGGCCTGATGGATTGGAGCAGCCGCGCTGACCCCGGTGGGCTGAAAGCGATTGTGGACATCGTCGATGAGATAGTCATTCAAACCTATCAAGGGCGAAAAACTATCCCTGATTATGCCGCGTATTTGGAGCAACTGGACCGGCTGAATGTGCCGTATAAACTTGGGCTCGTTCAGGGCGGGGAATGGTCGGCGCCAACCGCTTTGGCCTCGGACCAGCACTTCAACGGTTACGTCGTCTTTCTGGTCAATCCCGACGGCTCTTGAACATCCGGCGATGGCGGTTAAAGGCACAGCGATAATCGCAGCAAAGAAGGCCTCATCATGACCGTCTCCATTTCCGAAACCGACATCATCGATAGCGTCGCCGACGCGCTGCAATATATCAGCTACTTCCACCCGATGGATTATATCCGTGCGCTGGGTGAGGCGTATGAGAAGGAGCAGGGGCCAGCCGCCAAGGACGCCATTGCACAAATCTTGACCAACAGCCGGATGTGCGCTGAGGGCCACCGGCCGATCTGCCAGGATACCGGCATCGTCACTGTGATCGTCAAATGGGGGCAAGGCTGCATGCTGGATTCGCACCGGTCGCTTCAAGAAGTGATCGATGAAGGCGTGCGCCGTGCCTATCTGCATCCCGAAAATAAGCTGCGCGCCTCGATCCTTGCCGACCCTGCCTTTACGCGCGTGAATACCAAAGACAACACGCCGTCAGTGGTGCATTTGGAGATGGTACCGGGCGATAAAGTGACTTTTGATGTCGCGGCCAAAGGTGGCGGCAGTGAAAACAAAACAAAGTTCAAAATGATGAACCCGTCGGACAACATCGTCGATTGGGTGCTGGAAATGCTGCCGCAAATGGGCGCTGGCTGGTGTCCGCCGGGGATGCTCGGCATCGGCATTGGCGGCACGGCGGAAAAAGCGATGGTGATGGCTAAAGAAAGCCTGATGGGCGCGATTGATATGGGCACGTTGAAAGCACGCGGGCCGAAGAACGATATCGAACGGCTGCGGATCGAGATTTTTGATAAGGTCAACGCGTTGGGCATCGGCGCGCAGGGGCTGGGCGGGCTGTCCACCATCCTTGACGTAAAGATCATGGATTTCCCTACGCACGCCGCGTCAAAACCCGTGGCGATGATCCCCAATTGCGCCGCCACCCGCCACGCGCATTTCACGCTGAACGGTGACGGACCGGTGTTCCTTGAAACGCCTAATCTAGATGATTGGCCAAAAGTTGAATGGGTCCCTGATAAAGCCGCAATCCGCGTTAATCTCGACACGCTGACAGCGTCGGACGTTGCGGGCTGGAAAGCGGGCGACCGGTTGTTGCTGAATGGCAAGATGCTGACAGGCCGCGACGCTGCGCACAAACGCATCGCCGATATGCTCGCAAAGGGAGAGGCGCTGCCCGTATCGTTCAAGGGCCGGATGATTTATTACGTCGGTCCCGTCGATCCGGTCGGCGAAGAAATCGTCGGCCCCGCTGGGCCCACCACCGCGACGCGCATGGACAAGTTCATGAACATGATGCTGGAACAAGGCTTGCTAGGATGTGTCGGCAAAGCGGAACGCGGGCCAGCGGCAACGCAAGCGATTGCCAAACACAAAAGCGCGTATCTGATGGCGGTGGGCGGCGCTGCGTATCTGGTCGCGCGGGCGATTAAGGGCAGCAAAGTCGTTGGCTTTGCCGACCTAGGCATGGAAGCGATCTACGAGTTTGAAGTCAGCGATTTCCCGGTGACGGTGGCGGTGGATTCAGATGGCGAAAATGTGCACGTGACGGCGCCTGCAGTGTGGAAGAGAAAGATTGCGGAAGAGGGGTTGTTGAGAACAGCATAATATCGATCGTATTAGTAGCTAATACAGGCTCTATTCGATTCTAATCGCGCAAAATCGTGCACATGAGGGCTGCTCTATCAAGGAGCAGAAAATGACCGATTGTCCCAACTCACCTCCCAAATGGCCACAGCTGCCAAAAAGTGGCGACGAAGCCCAATGGCTCAAACAGCAGCGCCAAAATAATCGGCG
>JANOTI010000116.1:0-3069 GCA_031416255.1 Sphingomonadales bacterium
CTTTTGCCATATCCAACTTGTCAGTCCTAATTCGTGCGCCAAATAGCGGATGATCAGGATAGCTGTGAGTACGATAAAAAACATTTTCAAAGCATCCCAGAGCCTTAATGTCATATCACCGTGCCCAACGCCTCAGCCACGGTGAAAATATCCTTGTCGCCGCGCCCGCACAGGTTGGCGAGGATAATCTGGTCGCGGTCCATTTTCACGGCTTCACGTGCCACAGCAGCAATCGCGTGGGCTGGCTCCAACGCAGGAATAATGCCTTCGGTGCGGCAGAGCAGCTGGAATGCGTCCAGCGCCTCTGTATCAGTCACGCTGTCATAACGGACGCGGCCGATTTCTTTCAGCCAGCTGTGTTCTGGCCCGATGCCGGGATAATCAAGACCCGCCGAAATCGAGTGCGCCTCTGCAATCTGACCATCATCATCTTGCAGCAAATAGGTTTTGTTGCCGTGGAGGATGCCGGGGCGACCGCCCGCAAGCGACGCTGCATGTTCCTTGTTCAGGCCATGCCCCGCCGCCTCAATGCCCAGCATTTCGACGTCGACATCATCCAAAAATGGATGGAACAATCCAATGGCGTTCGACCCACCACCAATTGCGGCGACTAGCAAATCGGGCAGGCGGTTGATGCGGCTTAACATCTGTGCGCGCGCTTCTTTGCCAATCACGCTTTGAAAATCGCGGACGAGTTCTGGATAGGGATGCGGACCCGCCGCTGTGCCGATAATGTAGAATGTGTCGTGCACATTGGCGACCCAGTCGCGCAGGCCTTCGTTCATCGCGTCTTTCAACGTTCCTGCACCGCTGGTGACGGGAATGACTTCTGCCCCCAGTAATTTCATGCGGAACACATTGGGTTGTTGCCGCGAAATGTCTTTCGCGCCCATATAAATGAAGCACGGCAGGCCGAACCGTGCACAGACCGTCGCGGTCGCAACGCCATGCTGGCCAGCGCCAGTCTCGGCAATAATCCGCGTTTTACCCATGCGGATCGCGAGCAAAATCTGGCCGATGCAATTGTTAATCTTGTGCGCGCCGGTGTGGTTTAGCTCGTCGCGCTTGAACCAGATTTGCGCGCCTTTTCCGGCGGGCGCATCTTTGCGGCATTCCTCGGTCAGCCGTTCGGCGTAATATAGCGGCGACGGGCGGCCGACATAATGTTCCAGCAAATCATCGAACTGTGCAGCAAAGGCCTGGTCGAGTTTCGCAGCGCGGTATTCACGCTCAAGATCAAGCACAAGCGGCATCAAAGTTTCAGCGACATAGCGGCCGCCAAACTGGCCAAAATGGCCGCGTTCGTCTGGTTGGTTGCGGAATGAGTTCGGGGTGTGTTCAGCTGTTGTCATAGTCGCGAACCGCTTTGCAGAAAGCAGCAATCTTGTCCACATCCTTGACGCCGGGGGCCGATTCAACGCCCGAGGAAACGTCAACTAACGGTGCCTTTGTGGCGCGCAGAGCTTCGTCAACATTGTCTGGCGCTAACCCGCCCGCAAGCCCCCAAGGCGTGCGGTGTTCAAAGTGTTGCAGCAACGTCCAATCAACGCGTGTGCCAGTACCGCCGGGCAGGGCTTGGGCTGGGGCGTCGTATAAAAGCATGTCGACCATATCGTCATAACGATCCGCATCAACAAGCGTTTGCCGGTTCTTCAGGCCGATGGCCTTCCAGATATGCGCTTTTGTATATTGGCGAACCAGATTGAGCCATTCGGCCGTTTCGGTGCCGTGGAACTGGATGACATCGGGGCGGACAATCTCGAGCGCTCTTTGCGTCAATTCCGGCTCCGCGTTGACGAGTAACAAAACGACTTTCAGACTAGGCGGCGTCTGTGCGCGCAACTTGGCGGCTGTCTCAAGGCTGACATGACGCAGGCTATTCTCAAAATGCACAAGGCCAATATGCGTTGCCCCGTGCTTGGCAGCAGCGTCGATGGCAGCGGGGGTGGAAAGACCACATATTTTGATTTGGGTTTGCATGCGGCTTAGTGCTTACAGCGTACCCATAATCGCGCGCGCCGCATCATCCGGGCTTTCCGCTTTCGTGATCGGCCGCCCGACAACCAGCACTGATGCGCCATCGTCGCGGGCTTGCCTTGGCGTCACAGTGCGTTTTTGGTCGGCGCTGCTGCCGCCTGCGGGGCGAAGGCCGGGGACGACGAAGAAACCGTCTTTCCAGCTTTTTTTAACCGCTTTGACCTCTTGGCCAGAACAGACAATGCCGTCCAAACCGGCTTCCTGCGCCAAGGCGGCGAGGCGAGCGACTTGCAGGGCAGGATCGTCAGACACGCCAACGCGGTTTAGGTCGTGGTCATCAAGGCTGGTTAGCACAGTTACGGCGATGACTTTGGTGTGCAGGCCGGCCGCCGCCTTTGCATCCTCCATCATTGCACGGCCACCTGATGCGTGGATGGTGACAATGGCGGGTTCCAACACATTGATCGCCTGCATCGCTTTGGCCACAGTATTGGGAATATCGTGCAGTTTCAGATCTAGGAAAATCGGTAGGCCCAGCTTGTGAACTTCATGCACGCCGTGATGACCGTTTGCGCAGAAAAATTCGAGGCCCAATTTGACGCCGCCGACATGCGCTTTGATCTTTTTGATCAGGCTTAAAGCGTCGTCTAAATAGGGCGTATCGATCGCGACATAAAGCGGGTTGCTCATACGGTGCCTGTGCTTTCTGGCATCAAGGAGCGCGTTTTGCTCATATCCAACGGAACGGGGCGAGCTTTGCTTTCCAGCGTCGCGATGCGGCGACGGAAACGGTACCCTTGCGTTCTATGCAGGATATAAAGCGGCATAAAGCCTATCAAGAACGATAAACCCATCAACGCAGGCAGCTTTGTATCGAGCCACAAGCCGCCCCACAGCCTGACCGAAACCGGCTGCCAGTTATTGACAGCAAACACTACGAAACCGACGAGGAAAATGACCCAGAACAAAGTCTTTAGAAATGACATGGTTTTGGCTTCCTTTGTGGTGTTGGTCGGTATCGTAGGGGAAGGTGGGGGGAGTTTCCAGTGTTCAATTCTACACTATCGCTCCAAATCCCCGTCACCCTGAACT
>JANOTI010000117.1:0-2959 GCA_031416255.1 Sphingomonadales bacterium
GGGCGGGGGTGAGGGGTGTTTGCAGTTAAACTCTAACTACCCCCGTTTGTGCTGAGGAGAGACTGAACGGAGTGAAGGCTCGTCTCGAAGCACGTTAGCGCAACGCCTCGGTCCTTCGAGACGGCACTTCGCTTCGCTCGGCACCTACTCAGGGCAAACGGGTAAAAATGCGGAGTGTAGGGACTGTTAGAAAAACACACCTCACCCCCGCCCGAACGAAACCAAACCAAACAACTTGCGTTTTCCCGCGGCCTTCACCCGCCCCCCGCTGCCCGATTTCATCACGTTGCGGCGGAACAGGTAAACGCCAATCCGCACGATCAATAACGCAAACAGACCCTGCCCCAGTATCGCCACGCCGTGATGCCACAAGGTAGGGTCCTGCGCCGCCCGCGCGATCATCGCGAAGGGGGACGAGAATGGGAAGATTGCCGCGAACGTCTCAATCGGCTGGTTGATTTTGGCCACCGTGTACATGCCAAGAAAAAAGTTGATCAGCTGCAGCATCGTCACTGGCATCGACAGCGTCTGTACTTCGCGCACCGTTGCGGCTTGCGCACCAATGCCGATGAACAAAGACCCCAGCACCAGATACGCCATCGCGAAATAGACGATGCAAAGCGTGATAAACATCGGCCAGCCGACCGCTGGGGTTGGGAAAGACGGGATCGCCGATCCGGCCAGCGCGACCAGACCGAAACCAACACTCGCCCAGACAATGATGCCTAAAAACGCCATCGCCAGCATCGCGAACAGCTTGCCAATAAACACCGCATCCATCGGCACAGCGGCGGCGAGGATTTCGATAATCTTGTTGGCTTTTTCCTCAACCATATTCGACATCACCATACCCGCGAGCAGCATGGTCAGCATGAAGACCAGCACTTGCGCGGCTTGTGCCGTCAGCAATTGCTTCTGTTTATTATTACCTGCGCTTTGCACCACAAGCTGCGTTTCAACAGGCGATAGCTTCATCGCATCGCCATTGCGGGCATAGGTCGCAAGCAATGCGATTTCGCCTTTCCACGCGTCAATAGGTCCCGCGGTACCGATCAGTTTCGGCTTATCCAGCGTCCCTTCCAGTACTGCAATCAAGCCGTTTTGCGTATTCTTTAGCAACGTTTCGGGGTCGCCTTTGCTGGGGCCGAGCAGTTTGAGTTCGGGAAAGCGCCGCTCCCCCATTTGTTCCGCAAGCGCAGTTCTCGCCGCCATCAATGCGCGACTATCATCCGCCGACATCGTCACACCGACCACAGGATTGGCAATGTCACGCGCGACTTCGCCACCCAATGCACCCGCAGCACCACCGACGAGCAGCGGGAACATCGGCCCTAACAAGAAGAACAAGAACGCTTTTGAGAATATGATCGCGGTGAAATCACGGCGGCCGATGACATAGGCCGATTTTATCATATCCATCATGTCAGTTCTCCTGCAGTGGGCTGATCCATCAAAGCAGCCGCATCTTCACCCGCGATCGCGACAAAGGCATCATGAAGGCCGGGGCGTTCAATCGACAGCGAACGCACCCCAGCCTTGCCCTCGACCAACGCTTTCAACAACGGCTCAACACCTGTTTCGGGCAATGTGAAATGCCACCAATTGCCTTCGGCTTTGCAATTAGCCGGGATCGCGGCGCGCCACGGACCGTCCATCGTTTCAGTTTCCAAGTGCACTTGTGGGCGCAGCCGGTCGCGCGCGGTCGATACCAGCCCATCAAAGCTGACGCGGCCCTTGGCGATAATCGCGATGCGCTCGCACAGCCGTTCGGCATGGGCGATGACATGCGTGGAGAAAATCACCGTCACGCCCTTAGCCGCTTGCGCGCGGATCATGCGCTCCAGCTTGCCCTGATTGATCGCATCGAGACCCGAAAACGGCTCATCAAGCACAATCAGCCGTGGTTCGTGCACGATGGTTCCCATCAACTGCACCGTCTGTGCCATTCCTTTGGACAGTTGCCGGATTTGCCGGTCTGCGGCTTCGCCAAGGCCAGCTTCCTCCAGCAACACCCGCCCGCGCTTTACACCCTCTTGCAACGGCAGCCCGCGTAGTGCCCCCATAAAGGCGATGGTATCAACCGCGCGCATCGATTGATACAGACCGCGTTCTTCGGGCAGATAGCCCACCAGTTTCGATTGGCTCAATGGCCGGTCAGAGCCCAGCAACGTCCGCACGCCATCATCGGGGTCGATAATGCCAAGCAGCATCCGCAACGTCGTTGTCTTGCCCGCGCCATTGGGGCCAAGCACGCCGTAGATGCTGCCCGCAGGCACGTTGAGATCAATCCCGTCCACTGCGCGGAAGCCATCAAAAATTTTGACAAGCCCGCGCGCCTCGATTGCATGCATGTGGTAATGTGCCTCTAGATATGGTTACGCCCTGATAGGGATAGCATGTGAAGAGTGACAACATAAATTTGGTTAATGCGCTGAAGGAACGGGCGCTGGCAGAGGGCTTTGCCGTGTGCGCGGTTTCGCCTGCCACTTTGGCTCCCGAAAACGGCGCGAGGCTTCGGGCGTGGGTCGCCGATGGCTGCCATGGCGACATGCTGTGGATGGAGGGGCGGATTGACCAGCGCGCTGATCCGGCGACTTTATGGCCCGAAGTCCGCTCGGTTATCATGCTAGGCATGAGCTATGCACCTGCGACTGACCCGATGGCGATGGCGGCCCACCCCGACCGCGCCCGGATTTCAATCTATGCGCAGGGGCGGGACTATCATGACGTTGTTAAAGGCGCGCTGAAACGGGTGGCAGGCTGGCTGGTGCATCAGGCGGGCGGCGATGTGAAAGTGTTTGTCGATACAGCGCCTGTAATGGAAAAGGCGCTTGCCGAGGCATCGGGCCTTGGCTGGCAGGGCAAACACACCAATGTTGTCAGTCGAGACCATGGCAGTTGGCTGTTTCTCGGCGCGATTTATACGACGCTAGAATTGAGCCCAGATAGTGCAGGCGAA
>JANOTI010000118.1:0-1521 GCA_031416255.1 Sphingomonadales bacterium
CCTTGGCGCAGGCCACATGATACGCCAGCAATTGCACCGGCACGGCATAGACCAACGGTGCAATCAGCGGATGGACGCTTGGCATTTCAATCGTGGCGAGGCAGCCTTCTCCGGCTTCCGCAATCCCCTCCGCATCCGAGATCAGAACGACCTTGCCGCCGCGGGCGCGGACTTCTTGCATGTTGCTGACGGTTTTTTCGAACAAGGGGCCTGATGGCGCGAGGACGATGACGGGGACGGCTTCGTCGATCAATGCGATGGGGCCGTGCTTCATTTCGCCGCTCGCATAGCCCTCTGCATGGATATAGCTGATTTCTTTGAGCTTTAGCGCGCCTTCCATTGCCAGCGGATAATCGGGGCCACGTCCAAGATACAGCACATCGCGGGCAGGGGCGATCAAATGCGCCATCGCGGCAATATCTTCGTCATGCGCCAATGCGGCGTTCAGCGCGGCGGGAGCCTCAATCAAATGGCGGACGATTTCGCGTTCTTCCTCTGCCGACAGCTTGCCCTTTACCAAAGCCAGATGCGCGGCGAGTGCAGCAAGGACCGCAAGCTGGCAGGTGAACGCTTTGGTTGAAGCAACACCGATTTCCGGCCCCGCATGGGTGGGCAGCAGCAAGTCCGCCTCACGCGCCATGCTTGATGTCGGCACGTTAACGACAACCGCGATGGTTTGGCCATTTTCCTTACAATGGCGAAGGGCCGCGAGGGTATCCGCCGTTTCGCCTGATTGCGAGATAAACAGCGCAAGGCCGCCTTCTTCCAACACCGGATCGCGGTAGCGGAATTCCGACGCGACATCGATGTCCACCGGCACACGAGCGAAGGTTTCGAACCAGTATTTGGCAACCATGCCTGCGTAAAATGACGTTCCGCAAGCGACGATGGTGATGCGCTTTACGCCAGCCAAATCGAAATCCATCTGCGGCAGCGCGACGGTTTGTTCCAAGGGCCGGATATAGCTGGAAAGCGTTTGCGCGACCACAGTGGGCTGCTCAAAAATCTCTTTCTGCATATAATGGCGGTAATTGCCCTTTTCGATGGATGCGGCGGAGACGCCCGAAGTGGTGACTTCGCGTTCGACGGGATTGTTGTCCTTATCAAAAATCTGCGCGCCTTCGCGGGCGATGACGACCCAGTCGCCTTCCTCCAGATAGGCAATCTGCTGCGTGAGCGGAGCAAGCGCCAGCGCGTCGGACCCCAAATAGGTTTCGCCGTCACCATAGCCCACGACGAGCGGCGAACCGAGGCGAGCACCGATCAAGAAATCGGGAAATTCACGGAAGGCAATCGCCAGCGCAAAGGCTCCACGAAGGCGGGGCAGCACAGCCTTGACCGCCTCTGCGGGTGAATGGCCAGCCTCGACCTGTTCGCTCACCAGATGCGCGACGACTTCGGTATCGGTCTCGCTCTCGAACTGCCGCCCGCGGGCGATCAGGCTGTCGCGCAGCGGTTTGAAATTCTCGATAATGCCATTGTGAACCAGCGCGACCTCGGCAGTGGCATGCGGGTGCGCAT
>JANOTI010000119.1:0-1521 GCA_031416255.1 Sphingomonadales bacterium
GCTAATATTCTGGGCGTTGAACAAAGCATCCAGTTCGGTATGCAACGCGTCGGCCCGGCCATCGGTTTTGGCCGCATCAAATGCGTTCATCGTTGGTCCGTACCAAGTGCGAAATCGGTTCAGGAATTCCGACGGCGGACCAGCAAATCTGAATGTGTACGTATCCGGTGTGCAGGTGATGTTCTCATCCGCAATTCCGGCCGCGCCAAAACGTTCGCGCACCTGCGCCTCTTGCCCCCAAGTCACCGGGCTGACAAAGCCTTCGGGCGGGGGAGGTGTGTAGGCCGCGCTGATTTTGAGCACCTGAGCTACCAGCGTCGGATCGCCGGGAATCCAGTTCCCCATCACAATACGGCCACCGGGTTTAGTCACACGAACCATCTCGGCAGCAACGTCTGTTGGCCGGGGCGCAAACATCGCACCAAAAATACTAACAACACGATCAAACTGGGCGTCGGCCAAATTGGTCAGGCTGGATGCGTCACCTTCCTCAAACCTAAGATTGGAAAGGCCTGCTGCTGCGGCTCTTGCATTGCCAGCTGAAACAAGGTTGGCAGCAATATCGACGCCAAGAACATCCGCCCCTTTTTGGGCAGCGGGCAGCGCAGTGGTGCCATCGCCGCAACCCAGATCGAGCACTTTCATCCCGGGCTGTAAATCCAGCGAATCGATCAGCGCGTTTCCACTTTCCCGCATACATTCAGCGATCTGTGTAAAATCACCTTTTTCCCACAATGCTTTATTCGGGTTCATAAGATCTTCCTCTACCGTGAATCCAAATTACGCCGGACGGTAACAGGCTGTAACAAAGAGTCGAGTACAGATTTTTGCGGTTCAGAGAAGCACCCGGCGCAGCGCATCCTTCCACCCGCTCAACCTCACCTCCCGTGCATTGGCCTCCATCACCGGACTAAACCGGCTGACCTGTCCGCGCATGACCGATGCATCGGCCAGCGATGCATAAAGCCCCGCGCCAACTCCTGCCAGCATTGCGGCCCCCAAAGCTGTCGTTTCCGCAAAATCGGGGCGTTCAACCTCGACGTCCAAAATGTCGGCTAAATCCTGCACCATCCAGCCGTTGCTCACCATGCCGCCATCGACGCGCAATTCTGCCCAATCGGCGCCATCGGCGGCGAAGGCTGTTTTCAGGTCGTGCGTCTGGTGCGCCATCGCCTCCAATGCCGCACGCGCGACATGGGCTTTCTTGGCGGCAAAGGTCAGGCCGTGGATCGCGGCGCGGGCGTGCGGTTGCCAATGCGGCGCGCCAAGGCCGGAAAGGGCTGGAACAAGATAGACACCGCCATTGTCGGAGACGCTTGCCGCCAGCGGCTCGGTCTCGGGCGAAGCTGCAATCAGGCCCAGATCATCGCGGAGCCATTGGATCAAGCTGCCTGCAACAAAGACCGAACCTTCGAGCGCATAATGGCGTTCACCGTTTAGCTGCCATGCCACCGTCGAGAGCAGCCGGTTGTTGGATCGCGGCAACGTCCGCCCGGTTTGCGTCAACACGAAAGCGCCAGT
>JANOTI010000120.1:0-14962 GCA_031416255.1 Sphingomonadales bacterium
GCTTTAAGCAGGATAAGTTCTTGCACCGCATTCTGAACACCGGAGTCCGAGGTGTCGGTGTCCCGCATCCGAACAATACGCCGGGCCTAACCGATGAGCCGGTATGGATTATCTGGACAGAACACGAGCCAAATGCGGCAGCGTAATCCGCGATCAAACTACCGCACCTCCATTCACATCGCCGAACAAATATTCGGCTCTGAAACCATATCTAGACCAATCATGAGAGTATTTTATTTTGAAATTACACCGCAGCACACCGCACCAAGCACAGTCGCTATCTTCGCAGAGAGTGCAGATAGAGCATCAATTATCTCCGGTCGGTTGATGCTGACCATCGAACGTTATGAACCGCGATACAACGGGGCAAGGCTTGCGCTCTTCCAACAGCAGGGCAGACCTGAACAGCTTGTCGATGCTTTGATTTGCGCGACCGTTGAAGGGGTCGCTGGGTATACTGTTGACGACGGCTGGACGGTGTTACCAGTACCAATATCGGAAGGCATCACGAGCGGTGGCTAACAAAGCGTTCCCTGAGCCCCCCGTAGCTGTTCAGAAGCCCATTACGCGCATATAAGCCTTCAAGGTTGCTCGGTTCGTAACGTGCCTTAGAATCGCTCAGAGCGAGAGTTCACTAGCGTTACTAAAACGACCCCGCAGAAAAGAGGGATCGGAAAAGCGAGATGTCCAAGGATTTGCGGGCAATCAGCCATCCTGGTCCAGCCTATTTGGCGGCAGGAAAAAAACGTAACCCATCCACCGGCGGCGAATTAGTGTTCGTGCAGACCCTTTTGAAATCCGATAAATGTTGAACGGACGTCGGCAACACTTCCAACCACGCGGACGGCATCCGACGGTGAACCATATTTGAGGTCGAGAAGGTCCGGTAGCTTGTCTCCCCGACCATTATATCGGTGCCTTGCCGACATCGAAATCACCGTTTTTGGCTGTCCTCAACGCCGCACTTTTTGCATTCGTTCTTGATCGTCGCGATTCTATGGAAAATATAACAAACACGAATTTTGCGTTAGAAGCTGTAACTTTCCCAAAATGTCGTGCGAATTGGCAATTGAAGTTCATAAGCCCATTTCAGGTGTCAAATGAAAATACTTTTGCGCCATCTCTTGTTGCTTGGGGCTATAATTGGCCTCTTGTGGCAGAGCGTGGCTAATGCGTCGCCGCTTTGCTTTGAGATGCAGCAGGAACCAAGCGTCGCAGTGGCGGGCTTGGCCGATTGCATGGATACTGACAAGCAACTGAAGCCCGATTCGGAACCCCGTAAGGTTACGCCTGCGGTCTGTATGGCAATGGTCGGCTGTGCCTCGCTGACGGCGCTTGAGGCTATGTCCGTGGCGACTGCTTTGCATTCTGACTTGGCGGAAGTGGCCTCATGGTCCGCGTCGCCAATTCTGCTTGGGCGCACTGAAGCCCCTATACCTGAGCCTCCGACAATCATTGGTTGAATCGACTTGCATTCGGCAGCTTCAACGCTGTCGCACGCTCTAAATCTCGTTCAATCAAGGACATTTAACATGAAAATTCTACTGACAATCGCTGCAACACTTGCGGCATTCGCCTCCGTATCGGCGCAAGCTGCCAACGATCGCGACCCCGGCCATTGGGAATGGCAATCTCGCCCGACTCCTGGGCCGAACAAGTCCAATCTGCCATCGCGCGTCCGCGTCTGGGTTAAGGATTACCAAGCAAAGATGGCAAATTGCGATTGCGACATGATGAAGGTCGCTGCCGCCGATTGCATGATGAAACCCGGCAAGGCCGCTGCTCCCTCAAACGGCTGACGGATGCCATCCCGGCCTGCGCTTCGAGCGTGGGCCGGGGCGGTCCCGTTCGCCTCTCAAAATAAAAGGGGGGCAGTCATGCACAAATTTATTGGCATAGGACTGGTGTTGTTATTGCCGACGACGGCTTCACGCCGAACCGCTGACGTTCGACACCGCGCTTCAGCGCGCGCAAAGCGAAACGCCCAGTCTGAAAGGGCGTGAGGCAGGCGTAACCGCTGTACGGTCTGCTGCAAGTGCCGCTGACAGGTTGTCTGATCGCCGCCGCTTACGATCCGTGGCTGTCGCTGTTCGCCTAGCAGCTCCCCGGGTTGACTGCCGCTCACGCTAAGGGCGAGATCAACCGTTTCCAGCGCAACGACGGCGCGATCATCCAGCGCTTCGATGACAACAAGCCAAGTACGCCAGTGCCATTCGTTTCTTCATGGTGGGGTTCGCTTCCCGCCTTCGCGGCGCAGCGCTGGCCGGAAACGAAACGCTATTACGGCACCAAGGGTAACAGCTTTGTTGCTGTGGTCGAATTCGGTCCACGCGCCCGCGCTGTGACCGCCGGAGGGCTGAGCAGCGACCCCGCCTCGCCGCACTTCGACGATCAAGCGCAGCGCTATGCGTAGGGGAATTTGCGGGAGGTGTACTTCTATCCAGAGGACCTTGCCGGAAAAGTGCGTTCACGCAAGGTCGTGCGGGGCAGTTATTGACAGCTTACGTGAAATTCATTGTAGCGGTTTTACTCGGCCCGCTACGCTGGCTCGTAGCATTATTCAGGGCATCTTTGATCTACCTCAGTCTGGCAAAAATCGGGGCAGAGGCAAGATTTAGGGCCACATAGAAATTCATGAGAATTTATCATTGAGGGCAGGGCGCTTGGCTTTTCTCTCCTTGCATACCTGCACAAGCGGTTTCTTAACCGTAATGCTGACCTTTGCTTAGCCCTGCTAGTCCCGCTAAAGCAATGCTAGGGCGCATATCATACGAAGCACGTTCCATCTCGCGCTCTAGATGGCTTGCAGCTGAGCCAAGTGATGTATCGCCGAAGAAGCCGGCAGTACCCGCTAGCTTATGGAGCTGATCGATAAATTGCTCAGTTTCAGAATCGGAAATGATAGTCTGCCCTGCTAGGCGCTCCGCCTGCGCGAAGGTTTCCGCTTTGCGGTGCTGATATTGCGTGATTAATGATGCAGGCATTTCCTCCGTAAGAGCTTGCGATGCTTTCGAGCCCTCAGCCTGCACTACGGATGGCTCTGCGGGAGCAAAGCGCGTCAGGATTTTGCGAATTGTAGCTAACGACACCGGCTTACTAAGGTGATCTTGCATTCCAGCCTTGAGACAAGCGGCAATATCGTCTGCATACGCATTTGCAGTTAAGGCAATGATCGGCAACCGTTCGGCATCGAAACCGGCATCGCGCAGCTTGCGTGTGGCTTCTAGGCCATCCATCACAGGCATCTGCATGTCCATCAGCACCAAGTCGAACGGTTCCTCCGCTTTGGCTTCGGCAATGATTGCAGCAACAGCTTCAGAACCGTTGGATGCAAAAATCGCGTGAATGCCGATTTTCTGCATCATGGCCCGCATCAGGGCTTGGTTGATGTCATTATCTTCCGCAATTAGTATCCGGCGTGATTGCATCTGCCCTAAAGGAAGCACAGGAAAAACGTCGGTAATGCTGGCGACAGTTTTTTCTTCGGTTGCCTCCTGTAGCGGCAAAATTACGGTGAAGGTCGAACCCTCACCTTCGGTGCTGTGGACCGAAATTTGCCCGCCCATTAACTCAACGAGCTGGCGGGTGATTGAAAGCCCAAGCCCCGTCCCGCCGAAGCGGCGGGCAATACTAGTATCGGCTTGTGTAAAGGTATCGAATATTGTTTCGGCGCGATCAGCCGCTATGCCGATACCGCTATCCTTGACTTTGATGCACAACGTGGAACCTTGAGGGTTTTGGTTAGCGCCAACGGTCAGTTCAACATGGCCCTGTTCGGTGAATTTTATGGCGTTGCCGACTAGGTTGATCAAAATCTGGCGCAGCCTAAGTGGATCGCCAACAATTGTATTGGGGACAAGGTCGTTAACGTTGGATTGAAGCACTATCCCTTTAGAACGAGCAGCGGGTTCCATAAGCCGAATAACGCTTCGGACTTTATGGCGCAAATCGACCCCCTCTTTAGCAATCTGCATTTGGCCCGCTTCGATTTTCGATGTATCGAGAATGGCGTTCAACAACTGCATCATCGATCGACCCGACTCCGCAATCATTTCGACCTGTTCCTGCTGTTCTGCATCAAGTTCGCTGGCACGCAGCAGATCTGTGAATCCGATCACCCCGTTCATTGGCGTGCGAATTTCATGGCTCATATTGGCCAGAAAAGCTGATTTTGCGATTACTGCTTGCTCTGCGACAGCGCGCGCATCGCGAAGTTCCTGCTCAAGGCGCTTTGTTGCCGATACATCGCGGATAGACGCGATGATTTCCATTGGCGCGCCAGTCGCGGGATCGCGCACCATTGCGCAGTTCGCTTCCATCCAGCGAAAACGCTCCGGGTCCAGCGGTGACGACGAGCGGAAGGCGATTAAGGCTCGGTCCATTGTACCGTTACCAAGCGCTTTAAACGTTTCACGGACCGGCGCGTCATCCTCCGGATGGAAATTAGTAATCAGATTGATGCCTACCATATATTCTGGATCAAGCTCGAAAAGGCCGCGTGCGGACGGCGAGGCATACAGGCATTCGCCGGTCAGAGATAAGCGCAACACAGCATCGGTGACGTTGTCTGCAAGAAGGGTTAGCAAAGCATTCCGTTCAGTAAGTGCTTGCTGTTTTTCTGCTAATTCAGTCACATCCCGGATGCTGCCAGTCGTGCCTGCAAACTGGCCATTCTCATCCTGAAGACGCTTCACGCTGACGTCGATATGACAAATTTCTCCGGTACGCCGTATGAACCTTTGCCTCAACACACATTCCGCAACTGCGCCCGATACAATGTCGGCATAAACACCATGCGCCGCATCGCGATCATCGGGATGAAGCAGACGCGTTGTTCGCCAGCCAAGGCTCTCCTCAATACTATATCCGGTGGTTCTTTCCCACGCCAAGTTGAGGAAAATCCAGCGTCCATCCGCATCTGTTTTGAAGAGCACTGCGCGCATATTGTCGAGCATGGAGCGGTTAAGCGATCCACTTTCGGAAAGTGCATGCGTGATCTTCGCTCTGCTTTCTAGAACCGCTGCAACGGGCAGGCTCATTGCGAAATTTACGGCGAGAAAGCCCTGCAAAACGTGTAGCTTTTCCGTCATATCGCCACCAATCAGCGTTATCGGCCCAGTCCCCAATGATGTTGCAACCGATGCGACAATGGCGACGAGTATAGTGACGACCGTTGCCCCAAGACCCCCGAGACGAAACGCTGCAAGAAACACAACGGGCGTCGCTATAAATAACAAGGGAAATCTCGACTGACTGAAAATCACAATCACGGTGAACAATCCGCTACCAAGAACAGCGATCCATTCAATCGCCCGACGAAAATTGGGCTTTGTGCGGGCCTTCCAAGCGTCGCTTGCGATCCAAATCGCAGGAGCAACAATCAGCATGCCGAGGCTGTCGGTCAACGTCCATGCAAGCCATAAGCTCATCACGGACGAAGCCGATGTATCGAGGATCATCGCGGCAAGGCCACCACTGATAAACGGCGCCGCTATCCCGCCGATAAGAATGAAAGCAAGCAGATCGTCGAAGCGCATCATATCCGGCCGCATCAAATTTAACCGACGCATGCCGAGGCAAATAATGCCTATTTCAATGCTGTTGAGCATGGCGAGTATTGCAGCGCGGGGCAATGCGTCACCAGCACTAAGATTGGCTAGAACATTTGCGGCAAATGCAGCACATACCAGAAACGAATTGCGACGCTCTCGGCGCATTATCACAGCGACAAGTACCGCGTTCGGAAGCCAAATAGCTGCGATCCGATCTTCGCCACCAGTGATAACAATTGCAAGATAAGCAAGTAAGCCAAATAGCAAAGCTAGCGCGAGCGTTCGCAGTACTTCGGTATGGATATTATGGAAGGCCTGCATCATACGCGGTTAGACCTTTTGCTATCGTCTTGGATTGCCACAGACGCAGGCGATGAATTGCTCTCGCTTATGTCTGCTACAGCGCTCTCCGAACGTCGCTCGACCGTTAGCGGCCATTCTGTCTTGCTCTCGTCCGACCGGGTGAATCCGATGCGCGGAACGCTTGCCCAGCTGTTATCCTTACGAAGATGTCGCCACATTCCGTGCAACCGAAAAACGAGATTTATTTGGCGATAGCCAAAATTCTCCACAATCGCAGCGCCCGCAAGACGTGCAAGATCGGCTGCATTGGGGGTTCGGCGCAATTGCTTTTCTTCGAGCGCAAGCGTTCCAACACTAATTGCAGTGCCAAAGACAAACGTGAGGCACAAGAACGCGAGCGCGGATTCCGGGGCGAGAATTCCGAGTGCATAAGCCACCGGAAAAACCATATAGCCGATAAACTCAAGCGGGGGACCGAGTACATCCTCAATCACCATAATCGGCATGGCGAAAAGGCCAATACGCCCGTAGCGCGGATTTCCGATTAAGCGGCGATGCTTAATTAGTGTTTCCAAGGCACCCTGTTGCCACCGCGAACGTTGGTTGCGTAACCCACCGATACTTTCAGGCGCTTCAGTCCAGCATACGATTTCGGGTACGAACTCGATCCGATAGGGCCGCCCAGCTTCGCGCATATGGCGGTGGATATTGGTGACCAGTTCAAGATCCTCACCCACAGTATCATGCCGATATCCGCCAACTTCGACCAGTACAGATCGTTTAAAAATCCCGAACGCGCCAGAGATTAACAGCAACATCTGAAGGTCGGCATTTGCGACGCGCGCTGTCAGGAACGCCCGCATATATTCGATCATTTGAAAGCGAGGGAGCCACTTGTTTGAAAGACCGATACGTTCGATGTGCCCGCCGCGAATAATGCTGCCATTAACGATACGGATCGCGCCGCCCACCGCAACCAGATCGCCGTTGTCACTCATAAACGGTTCAACGGCGCGAAGCAGGCCGTCAGCTTCGATGATCGAATCTGCGTCAATCACGCAAACAAGCGGGGTCATAGCAAACCCTATTCCGGCGTTAACCGCGTCGGCTTTGCGTCCATTTTCCTTGTCGACGACTAATAGATTGGGATACGTTGCAGACGCATAAACTCCAAGGATGCGTGTTTTTTGGAGTGCCGCAATCTGCTGACGGTCGATGGGGTGCATGTCGAATTCGGTCACCAAACGTGCCAGCGTTGCATCACTAGAACCGTCGTTAACAACAATGACTTCATGCTCGGGGTATTGAAGCGCTAACAGTGCCTGGATGCTGTCAACGATTGACAATTCTTCGTTAAACGCTGGCGCAATCACCGACACAGGAGGGGCCAAGTCCTGATAACGCGACCAAAGATCGTTCGATCTTGTAGCCGGCTTTATGCGCTTTGCAAAGACGCGGGCCGCAACGAGAAGCTGGACTACCGATATGCCGTTGCGGACCGAAATGACCCCTAGGCTTAACCAGGCCAGCACAAGGATTGCAGCTTCGAACGCTGCCAAAAAAACTTCGCTGCCGGTCATTTGCGCAGCCCTGTAACCGCAAAAGGTGCAGGCTGGCCTGCGCGCAAGATGGCCAGTGACTCGGCGGCGCGGGTGCGCACCCACCACGACGAGTTTTCGACCAGCCGCGATAAAAGCGGGATTGCCTCGACCAGCCCCAGTTGTCCACAAGCGCGTACGGCCTGCACGCGCACAGCATCAACCGGGTCGAGCAGCATCGGGACTACCCAGGTCCGTGCGCCTGGATGCCCAAGCTGGCGTGCCGCCTTCAAACCAGCGATACGAAGTTCGAAATCATCGGATTGGACCAAGTCTGCAAGGATGGAAAGCATTGAAAAATCTTCGCTCCAGCCAAGTGCCTCAGCGACCATTGAACGCAGGGCTCCAGTGGGCAACTCTTGAACCAACGTTGCCATTTCTGCGCTATGTTGCACAGATCCCGCGCGAAACATGGCGGCATGCAAAGGGCTTGGGTTTGTCGTTTGTAGATTCAATGCGTCGATAATGGCTGCTGGCGAGGGTACGGCTCCAATCCGGGTCAGGATGGCAGCGGCCTCGGTCCGGACCATCGTACTGCGGTCGGTTGCCATGCAGGCGGATATTAACTGGACGACACGTGGCACGGGGAATTGCTCAAGCATCCGCAGTGCATCAATCCTTCGCGCCCCGCTTCGATGTCTCAGCTTGGCAATCGCAAAGTCCGGCACAGCCATTGCATCTGCAATAACAAGCAATAGGTCGCGTTCGGGCCCCCTAACCAATTGTAGGAGGTGCGAAAACACCCGTTCGACCTGTTGCGGTTCAAGTTCCTTGGAGTTGATGGCTTGTTGATAATGCCCCATTTCAAGACGCACCATCAACTGCTTCGAAAGACGGCTATCCGCCTTTTTGTCTTGCACTATCTCGTCTTCGGCACTTCGCCGACGGAGGTAAAGCAACAAGATGGTCAACAGGGAAATCAACGCGAACAGCAATGATATGCCAATTGCGGCGTGCGCTGGTTCAGCTAGCCAGATAAACGGGATGTTCAAAACCGTACGCTCAGTGCAAGCACAATACCGTTACGCGTATAGGACTGAACTCGCCGTTCATATTCATAAAGTATTCTTACGGTCATCCGATCCGAAAGATCGATGATCGCCCCAAAGAATGCCGCGCGCGTCCGGCGGGTAATCCCGGCTTCAGTGTCGGGATAGGTTGCCCCACCGGCAGCGATTCTGACAGATTTTTTTGCCTGGGCTTCGCCTCGCACAGACCAACCGCTACGGTGCCCTTCGCCATTGGACCACAGATTTATCGACTTGATTGCTAGCGATAAATGGTCGTCCGCCGAATGAAGACGAATGCCTGGTTCCAACGCAACAATTTGCGATAAACCATAGTCGGCGTAGCGCAGATCGGCGGTGACGATAAAGGTCTTGTTGACGCCGACCTCGCCTCCAGCGCGCACGCCCCATTTTTCGCGAAAATCGGCATTTGGTGTAGCCGACACGGATACATAAGCATAACGTGCGTCGCCTACATTCATATCGGCGCGAAGATCGAACCGGGTGTCCACGGGACCGGAGCGACTTTCGCGATCAATCGCACCCGACAACACTGCTACAGCCGCTATTGGTGCTGAAAGACCTACAATCGTCTGATACCAATTATTGCTTTGATTGCCGACCACAACGTCTGACAGGGTTTGGGTAACATTGACTGTTGTCCACGGCCGGAGTGTCGCATTTTTGGTTTTTGCTGCCTCTGCCTCTGCCTCTTCAATAGCTTTGCGCAGTTGGGGCAGCTCTGTATTTTCCGGATCGGCGTTGGCAATATCTTGTGCGGTCGCGTCCGCTTCGTAATGGCGGCCCGACCAAAGATAGCTGCGGGCCAGCATGAGAGCGATGTCTTGGTCCGCTGGCGCAATCGACCGTGCTTGCTGCAAGACTACAATAGCTTTCGCGTATTCGCGGGAGTACGCATAAACGGTTCCTAACAAGCGAAGCGTAAGCGGGTCTCCGGGCCGGGCGCGCTGTTCGGCTTCAAGATGCGCGGCTGCGGTTTGATAGTCGCCAGCGTCAAGCGCTGCCGTAGCTAAGTCGATCGTATTCGACGCCGTTTGTGCGGCGGCAAATTGGGGTGTTAAGACAGCCAAGCTAAAGGCCAAAAACCAGCTATGCTGCAGCATCGACAATCCCATATTTTCTCAAAACGGCGCGGACGCGCAAATTGAATTCTTCGGGTATGAAAGGCTTGGTGATATAATCGTCGGCGCCAGCCTCAAGCGCGCCAACAACATCATCGCGTGCTTTGCGCGCAGTCAGCATAATGACCGGAATTTTTGACGTTTCAGGTGCTGCTTTCAACCGACTGAGCAATTGAGGGCCGGATAGAACCGGCATCATTGAATCGAGGATCAAAAGATCGGGCTTTTCCGCAGTCACGGCTTCCAGCGCCATTTGCCCATCGGTGACTATCTGTACGCGGTGGCCGGCTGCCGAGAGTTTAAACTGTACGAGTTCGCACAATAGCTCATCGTCGTCCGCCAAAATTATGTGTGCCATAGCTTAGTTCTCCATGGTCCACGGACAACTATGCTTAACAAAAGTTAACAGGCGGTTATTCAAAGAGGAGTTTTGCGATGAAGCGTGGCGTGAGACTAATCACAGCCACAATGGGTTTAGATTGTAGGGCGGCCTGACTTCGTCGTGATGCATTTCACAAATAATTTTAAGCGTGCCCTAGTCGGCCAGCAGTAAAGGACATCGAACTGTGCTGTAGGCTTTGTCGCTTGCGAGCAGGCAATATTGACGTCGTAAATTAAAGAGACTGAGGTGTCGCAAGGGTGCCAAGCCATGCAACGAGGCCAAGAATGAATACGGCGATGCCGAGTTCAATCGCGAGGCTTTTGCGCAATTGCATCATAGCTGTTGATGCTGCGCCATTTTGCAAAGCGCGCTCGAAGCCGGGAGTCAGTTTACAACGGTTCACAGCGGCTAGAAACAGCATAACGCCAAACAGCAGAAGCTTTGCAATCAGCAGTTTGCCGTAAAGTGTTACAGGAAAAGTCAGCATATTCTGCGCTCCTACTAGCATCCAGCTATTCATCAGTCCCGAACCTAGGACCAACGCAACGATGATCGTTCCCGCCACCGAAAAGCCTTTGAGCAGCCGGTGTGTCATCCTCAGATACGCTTCGTCTAAGGCTTCTGCAGCACGAACAACTATAATCATGAGCGCTGCAAGTGCACCAAGCCATGCCCCAGCCCCAAGCAAATGGGCGATGTCGGCAATGAGGTGTGCGGTTCCAGCCGTACCTTCGCTAGCAGCCCCGTGACCTGTCCAAGCAACAGAGGATAACGCTACTCCTGAAGCAAGCGTGACAAACAGTAATTTCGGCAGGCCGTTGGTCGCATGCATCCGAAATGCAACAGCAAGCGTGGCCAATAGGGCGATCATCCGAATGAGCCATGCGATTCCCATTGGCGTTTCGAACATCATTATGCTGATCGAGGTAAGGTCAACATCAAGCAACGAAACACCCATCATCGAGGCAGTCATCGCAGCGATGCTGAGCACAGAGAATGCAAATCCCGACGCCGAGAGTCCGCATATCAGAGCGCGAAGTGGAAGAATATTTGTGCGCACCCGCTCAGCACCCTTCAATGCGTATAGCGCAAAAAAGGGAAATCCGAACAGCAGCATCAGATTCGTATAAAGCGCAAACCGGATGCCTATGTTCAGCAGGTCCGTCACCACCTTATTTGACGGTGAAAGTGAAGGTGCCTTCCATCCGGTGAGCATCAGGCCCAGCAGCGGCCCATTTGAGACTGTATGTGCCTGCCACCAAGGCGCGTTTCAAAAGCAAAGTCATGGTCTTCCCATCCTTGCTCATCGCTGATGTGAACCCGCTGATTTTCATCGGCGGATGTTCTTTCATGCCCGGCATTGCCGTCATAGTCAGTGTTGTTGTCGCAAATTTTGCTATCAGCTTTTCGTTAAAGGCGAGGACAATTTTTGTTGGTTTTGCAACCACTGCGTTAGCCGCCGGGGTCGATTTAACAAGTTTAGCATGGGCAAAGGCCGCCCCAGAAAAAGTGACTGCTGCCAAAACAGGGGCAATGAGCAACAAGCGAAACTTTATCATTAAGGTTCTCCAAACGGGATGTTCAAAGGTTAATACGCATCGCACGAAGGCAACCCTCACGCAAATCTGTTGAGGGCTTTCCTAGTATCCCGCGTATAAGGTAGTAGATGTCCGGAGAGGTCAAAATGAGTCACATTGATGCTATGCTTGATGAACTGCGCGCAGCACCGCTGCCGACGCGGCTTATGATGATCGATGATGCAGTGCTATCCCGGCTTTCTGAACGCCAGGCTAATGCCGCCCCTTTATCTGTGGGTGTCATTGGTCTTGCGGTTGTAGCAGCACTGGGCATGGGCATTGCAGGCGCCGTTTTTCCGAGTGCACCGGCAGAAGCGGCTCGCACCGTTTCGCCTTTGGGTGCACCTGCTGCTCTTGCGCCATCAACGCTTTTGGATAGTAGCGAATGAACGTTTTGCGGCGGACACTTTTGATTGCGACCCTTGCATTTTTGGCCGCTTTTGGAGGCGTGTTTGCCGGGCGTTTGCTCACATCTCCATCGCCTCCACCTGAAAACGAGCTTCATGCCCTTCTCCATAATGGCCTCAATCTAGATACCGCCCAACACGCCAAGCTGGAGGCTTTGGAAAAGCAATTTGCAATTCGCAAAAAGGCACTCGAACTTGAAATGCGCGCCGATAACGCCAAGTTGGCAGCGGCTATCGAGAACGAGCACGGTTATGGCACCGAGGTGGCATCGGCAGTTGACCAATCCCATAGGGCGATGGGGGAGCTTCAAAAAGAGACGCTTGAGCATATTTTTGCAATGCGTACGCTGCTCAGGCCTAATCAGGTGGCTAGATTTGATGCCGCCGTGGTCAAGGCGCTGACTGCCGACCAAAAATGAGCCTTGCCTTAGACGACTGCTCAGATGGCGAGTTAGCAGCGCTTGCGCTAGGTGGAAAACAATCCGCATATACCTCTTTGCTAGCGCGGTATCGTGATCCGGTTTTTCGCCTCGTACGGGCAACGATCGGCGACACGGATGCAGCGGTTGACGTTACCCAAGAGGCCTTTGTGTCGGCCTTTGCCGCGCTTAAGAACTATGACAGCCAGCGGCCTTTCAAAACATGGGTTTCGCGCATTGCCATTAACAAATGCCGCGATTGGGCGCGGCGGCGAGCGGTGCGGCGTTTCTTCACGTTTGCGCTCCCAATCGAAGCAGCGGTAACGATTGCTGGCGATACAATCTCTGCGGACCAACAGATTTCTGACAGGGCAGAACTCGACCGCGTTCAATCGGCAATTGCAACGCTGCCACAGGCCATTCGCGAACCCCTTGTTTTGCGGACAATTGAAGGGATGAGCCAAGCAGAAACTGCGCAGGTTCTAGGAATCAGTGAAAAGGCCGTCGAAACGCGACTTTACCGTGCGCGGGGACGATTGACAGAATTGTTGAGGGATTAGCAGATTATCTGCGTATCATGATCAGCAGCACAAAATGGATGCCTGATGACTTTGATATCTCCCCTAGATCGCCGAAACCTATTGCGCAGCGCCGCTTTTGCCGGAGGCAGCCTAGCGCTTGCTCCCCTATTTCCCGCTTGGGCGAAAAGTGGATCGCATGGTCTGCACAGTCTTGCGGGCCAGCCGGGCATGTTATCGGGCGACACTATCGAACTCAACGTGGGTCAATCGGGCTTTCGTCTCGGCAAGAAGACGGGGCATGCCTATACCGTAAATGGAACGCTGCCTGCACCGTTGATCCGCCTACGCGAAGGCCAAAATGTGAAGCTGGTGGTGCGCAATACGCTGAAGGAAGACACCTCTGTCCATTGGCATGGAATGTTGCTGCCGTTCCAGCTGGACGGTGTACCGGGGGTCAGCTTCCCTGGCATTGGTCCCGGCGAAAGTTTCACGTACGAATTCCCGATGAAACAACACGGCACCTATTGGTATCACAGCCACTCGCACATGCAGGAAGCGATGGGCATGTATGGTGCGTTGATCGTCGATCCTGCGGGCAAAGACCCGATTGCGTATGATCGCGAGCATGTTCTGGTGTTGTCAGACTGGAGTTTTGCGCATGCGCATATAAACTTCACTAAGCAAAAGCAAAAAGCGGGCTATTTCAACAAGCGGAAACAGACGTTTGCGGGCCTTGCCAAGGGTGAAGACCAGCCGCTGTCCGAACGCATGATGTGGGGTCAGATGTTGATGGACCCGACCGATATCGCCGATGTCACCGGAGCCTATTACCATTATCTCATCAACGGCCATGACAGCATGGGCAATTGGACCGGCATTTTCAAACCGGGTGAACGCGTGCGGTTGCGCATCATCAATGCGGCGGGGATGAGCAATTTTAACATCCGTGTCCCGGGTCTGCCGATGACGATTGTTGCGGCTGACGGCTTACCGCTTACTCCAGTCGAGACCGACGAGTTCCAGATTGCCGTTGCTGAGACCTGGGATGTGATCATCGAGCCTAAAGAAGCGATCCCGTTTGCCTTTATCGCCGAGTCCATTGACCGTTCAGGCCAGTGCCGCGCGACGCTTGCCCCGCAAATGGGGATGACCGCACCAATCCCGCCACTTCGCGAACGTCCGTTGCTCACCATGAAGGACATGGGCATGGATCATGGCAGCGGTGCCAAAAGCAACGGGGGCGACATGGCGGGCATGGATCATAGCAATATGACCCCTGAAGAAATGGCCGCAATGGGCAGCATGGACCACAGCTCCATGAACATGCGCGACCCGTCGGTTGCGCCGCAGGTGAAGATGGGGCCTGGTGTAGCCAGCCTTGCGCCGATGCCGATGGACCGCAATGCCGAGCGCCCCACCGGCCTCGAAAACGTCCCGCACCGTGTGCTGACGCTTAGCCAGCTCCGCGCGCTTGAGCCGAATCCTGACCAGCGCACGCCCTCACGCGAAATCGACGTCCATCTCACCGCCAATATGGAGCGCTATATGTGGTCGATGGACGGCGAAAAATACAGCGAGAAGACCGAGCCGTTGCCGTTTCGTCACAACGAGCGTGTCCGCGTGAACCTGATCAACCACACAATGATGCCGCATCCGATCCATCTGCACGGCCATTTTTTCGAGGTGGTGAACGGTCAAAAGGGCCAGTATCCGCGTAAGAATGTCGTCAACGTCTTGCCGGGGGCCAAGGTCACCTTTGATTTCACGGCTGATGCTATGGGGGACTGGGCTTTTCACTGCCATATGCTGATGCACATGCATGCTGGCATGTTCCGGGTTGTCACTGTCCGCCACGAAGAGGACGGTCAATGAACAACGCGTTACTGCTTTCTGCTGTCGCGTTGCTTGCAGCCCCCGCGTTTGCACAATCGGGCCATCAAGGGCATGACATGCCTGCCGAGAAGGCCCAAACAGCCACGCCGCCCCCTGCAAGCGATGATCCGCATGCTGGCCATGATACGAGTTCCGTTGGGACTGAAACGCCTGCAACGGAT
>JANOTI010000121.1:0-8504 GCA_031416255.1 Sphingomonadales bacterium
CAACATTAACGGCATCAAAGCCCGCCTGCCACGCTTGCTCGAATGGCTCGACGAAACGCGGCCTGACATTGCCTGCCTGCAAGAAATCAAAACTCAAGACGAAGGCTTCCCTGCCGCCGAGTTTGAAAAGCTGGGTTACGGCGCGATTTGGCATGGGCAGAAAAGTTTTAATGGCGTTGCAATTCTGGCGCACAATGCGCAGCCGGTAGAGACCCAGCGCGGTCTGCCCGGTGATCCAGAGGATGAACAATCGCGCTATTTGGAGGCGGACGTTCACGGTATCCGCGTTGCCAGCATTTACCTTCCCAATGGCAACCCGCTGCCGGGGCCAAAGTTTGACTATAAACTGGCTTGGATGAAGCGCCTGCGCGCCCATGCCGCAAGCCTCTCCGCGCTCGAATTGCCCGTGGCTTTGGTCGGTGACTATAATGTCGTACCGCACACCCACGATATTTGGTCGCCTAAAGCACTCCTCGACGACGCGCTGCGCCAGCCAGAAAGCATCGCCGCCTATCGCGCCCTATTGTCCGACGGCTGGACTGACGCGCTGGCGACGCACTACCCGCTGGGCGGCGTGTGGACCTATTGGGATTATCAGGCCGGCGCGTGGCAACATGACCAAGGCTTCCGCATCGACCACCTGCTGCTCAGCCCCGTCGCCGCCGACCGGCTGGTGAGTTGCGGTGTGGACAAAGACCATCGCGGACGGGAAACGCCGAGCGACCACGCACCGACTTGGGTGGAGTTGGGGGACTGACGAAAACGAGATTAATCTGTCCTGCAGTTCGGTTCGCAAATCGAAGTTGATACAATTCGTATTTGTGTCTATAAATGTCTTGCCGGGAGTGCGTCACCTTGCACGCTGGGGCTACGGCCCCACCCGGCGTCTAATCCAAAATAGTACCTTTCCAACCGGATTTGGGAAATCTCGCCAAGCCGAATCCATCGATCTTTCCTGTGGGCGATGAACGGAAGGATGGTCGCAATTTATCGAACCATGTCCGGTCATTGCATGTTTGTGCGCGCCAAATTGCTCCAGCGACCATATCAACCAACTGGATTCCAATGCTCATATGGCTTGGTGAAAAGAAAAGACCTTCGATAAAGTTGCCATAATTGGAAGAATACTGACCCGTTTCTCGCACTAACCTCTCGTGCTGATGCCTCATTCGGTCATCATCGCCTCTTCCGCGGTGGTCAGCAACTATAAGACCATAGCTGTCACGTCCGCTCGTCCGGGTGATATCTTGAAGCAGATATTGGAACCTTTCCGTGACAGGTTTGTAGGTCCGAAAATACAAATCTTCCTGAGAATTTACGTTGCCAAGTCCATAGGCTGTTGGTGCCTCACTCACGCAAGCGATGATCTTACACGATTTGGTTTCTGTGACGATCAAAAATACTCGGTCCCGAAACGCATTTCTTTTAGGCTGATCCCATTGAGCCATTGGGTTGTCAACGTCGGTATTGTTGGGCGCAAAATAGCGCCATTTGACTTCGCCATGATACGCAGAAGCGCGTTTTAACCCCGAGAGCTTATCGTTCATCCCAACCCAGCGATCTTCAGGAATTACTAAACCGGCAATGACGAAATAAGCTACGTCTTGCTGAGCAGGTTTGGGTGGAGTTCCGCTTTCATCGACGAATAAAAGGTACATCCTGCCTTGTTAGCAATTGTATTTTGCCTATCCAATAGGAATTTTGAATGGCGGTGCTTGATCCCTCTCTGAAAACCAAAATGGTGACCCCGTCATGTTGACAGTTCCCGTTATTTCTGTAAAAACAGAAATAACGAAAGGAAGCGAGTCGGTATGGGCGTTGAGAAATATCCTGAGGCTTTGGAGTTTATCCTGCATTGGGGCGAAATGGGGACGCATTGGGGGGCGAACCGGTCGGTGGCTCAGGTTCATGCGTTGCTGTATCTTAGCGATAAGCCGCTGGATGCCGAGACGATATGTGAGAGCCTTGATCTGGCGCGCTCCAACGTTTCCACTGCGCTGAAAGAACTGCAAGGCTTTGGCATTGTCCGCCGCACGCATGTTGCGGGTGACCGGCGCGATCACTTTGTTGCCGAGACCGAATTGTGGGACATGTTCATGGCGATCACCGCCGAACGCAAACGCCGCGAGATTGATCCGGTGATTGCCAAACTTGCCGAGTTGAAAGAGCGGATGGCGGCGAACAGAGATCTGCCAGCGCACGTCCGCGACCGCATTGGCCGGATGCACGATTTTATCGGCACGCTGACCACTTGGTATGGGCAGGTGCGTGGGTTGAAGAAATCGACTTTGATTTCGTTAATGAAGCTGGGCGCAAAGGTTGCGCGCTTCATACCCGGCGGCAAAGACTAACCACAGCAAGGAGAAAAGAATATGCCACCCGAATATTCGCGCATCTAACGCTTTCTATAATTCCTGAAATAACAGAAATAGCTTCTCCCAAGAAAGGATAAGACAATGACGATAACAATAATCGCATACAGCCTTTACCTGATCCTCGCGATTGGCATGACAATCTGGGTCGCGTGGACGTTAAGCCATAATGGCAAAATCTACCTCATCCGCTGTTTCGGCCATGATGCTGAGCTGGCGACCAGCGTCAACCATTTGCTGGTGGTCGGATTCTACCTCGTCAATTTCGGCTTTATCGCGCTGGCATTAAGCACAGCGGGCGAAGTCGAGAGCGGCGCGGAATTGATGCGCTTCCTTGGCTGGTATGTCGGCCTTGCGGTTTTGGTGCTGGGCGGCATGCACTTTTTCAACATGGGTGCGGTGACGCGGCATGGGAAGAAAGTTGCCGACTGGATCCACGAACGTGCGCCGGAGCCACCTGTTGCTACGGCGCCAGAACCAGTCGAACGGCAGGTAGCGATGGCTAAGCGTGACAACATCCTACGTTGAATAATTTGTAAAAAAGGAAAAAAGGCGGGAAGAAGGTTGTGCAATGCACCAGCACCTTCCCGCCTTTTTACCTTCCCGTCTTGCTCGCCATAGGCGAGCGCCATTCAATTATACAGCAGCCAACGCTTGTTCAAAATCGGCAATCAGATCATCGGCATCCTCGATGCCAATCGAAATGCGCACTAGGTTATCGGTAATCCCCAGCGCGTCCTTGCGTTCCTGCGGCACCGACAAATGCGTCATTGCCGCGGGGTGGCTTGCGAGTGTTTCGGTGCCACCGAGGCTAACCGCCAACTTCGCGATTTTCAACGCATCGAGGAAACGAAAACTCTCGGCTTCGCCGCCCTTGATGAACACCGAGAATGTCGATCCCGCACCGGTGCAATGGCGGTCGAAAATATCCTTTTGCCGCGGATCGTCAATCATGCCGAGATAGCCTAGGCCATCGACCTTGGGATGGCTTTTCAGATACGCACAGACCTTTGCGGCGTTTTCTCCCGCGCGGCTCATGCGCAGCACGAGTGTCTCCAGGCTGCGCAATAGCATCCACGCGGTGTTTGGATCACAGATGGTGCCGATGACATTGCGCATCGGGCGGATCAGGTCGATCAACGCTTGGTCACCGCACACGCCGCCCGCGACCAAATCCGAATGCCCGCCTGCGTATTTGGTTAGGCTATAGACAACCAGTTCGGCGCCTTGCTTGATCGGTTGCTGCCACAAGGGGCCTAGAAAAGTGTTGTCGATTGCGATCGCTGGCCTTTGCTCACCTGTGAACGCCGCATCGCGCGCGGCGCGCACAGCCTCGACATCGACCAAAGCGTTGGTCGGATTGGCGGGGCTTTCCAGATAGACGAGTGCGACCTTGCCGCCTTTCTCCGTCGCCAGTATTTGCGCACGACTCAAAATTGAGTCGAGTTCCTCGCGTGTTGCGCCTGCGGGGAAATCGAGGAAAGAAACACCAAACCGCGACAGAATGCGCGCGATCAAAGTCTCGGTTGCGGCATATAATGGCCCCGAATGGACAATCACATCATTCTGGTTCACCAACGCCAACAGCAAAGTCGAAATTGCTGACATACCGCTGGAAAACACCAGCGCATCATCCGCGCCGTCCCAAACCGAAAGCCGGTCCTCCAATATCTCCTGATTGGGGCCGTTGAAGCGGCCGTAAACCAGCCCTTCTGCGGGGCCCTTGCGCTTACCCGTGATGTGTTCAAAAAACGTCTTGCCCGCTTGCGCGCTTTCAAAGGCGAACGTGGAGGTCAAAAAGATCGGCGGCTTCAACGCGCCTTCGGATAATGTCGGGTCATAACCATGCCCCATCATTAGCGTCGAAGGCTTGAGCGCATGTCCGCCAATGGTCTCGACATGCGGTTTGGGTTTATAGCGAACGGGGGTAGGGGCATCAGTCATAAGCGGGAATCTCCTCTTGGCGTTGCCCTAACATAATTTGTTTCAAATGAAACTATATTGCGCCTCTTAATCCTCAGTGATCAGGCTGCGGTGTTGTGTTTCGGGCAGCAGCATCGTGGCGATGCCAGCCATCGCGATGACGGCAGCGACGTAGTAGTAAAATAACGATTCGATGCCTTCACCTTTTAGCCACAACGCGATGATCTCCGCAGTCCCTGCAAAAAGCGCATTGCCGATGGAGTAAGGAAAGGCCACACCCAGACTGCGAATATGCGCCGGGAACAGCTCTGCCTTCACCAAAGCATTGTTCGCGCTATAGCCGCTTTGCAGAGTCAGTGGGATCAACAGCACCAGTGTTGCGACAACGGGAGAGGTGACCTTTTCCAGCGCAAAGAACACCGGTACCGCAGCCAGCGCGCCGCCAATGCCGAAAATCAACAGCATCGGTTTGCGCCCGAACCGATCAGCGAGCGCGCCGAATATCGGCTGCATCGCGGTGAACCATAACAGCGCAGCGGCCACGATATAGGTCGCGGTTGCTTTGGGAAATCCGACGGTGTTGAACAGATATTTCTGCATATAGCTGGTGAAGGTATAGACGCTGACGCCGCCGCCTGCGGAGAGCATCATGACGAGAATGAACTCGCGCCGGTGGTGTTTCCACAAGGCGACTACGGTCGATGCAGGGCGGTCAACAGCGAGGTTTTCAAACGATGGCGTCTCCGCCAAATTGCGGCGGAGCAGATAAACGAGCAACGCGAGCACCGCGCCAATGGCAAAGGGAATGCGCCAGCCCCAGGCGGTCAATTCCGCCTCGGTCAAAAGCCCTTGCAAGATGATTGCCACCGCAATCGCACACAATTGTCCGCCGATCAGCGTCATATACTGGAAACTCGCCCAGAAACCGCGATTGGCCTTTGGCGCCATTTCGGACAGATACGTCGCGCTGGCGCCGTATTCACCGCCGAGTGACAACCCCTGAAGGATGCGCGCGATTAACAGAACAGCGGGACCAACCAACCCCGCCTGCGCATAGGTCGGCGCGATGGCGATCAAGGCCGAGCCGCTGAACATGAGCGCCACAGAAAGACTCAGCCCCGCTTTACGCCCCTTGGAATCGGCAAAGCGTCCCATAATCCACGCCCCCAGCGGACGCATGATAAAGCCAGCGGCAAAGATTGCGGCGGTGCTCAGCAATTGTGCAGTCGGGTCCGCCTTTGGGAAAAATACCGGCGCGAAATAGATCGCGAACGACGCATACGCAAACCAGTCATACCATTCGACCAGATTGCCAGCGGAGCCGCCTATGATCGAGGTCAGCCGTTTGCGCGATATTGCCATTTCAGGTTCCCAACCCGATCAGCGCCATTTGCCCACCATAGCCGTTTTCGTGGGCATGGCAGCTGCGGCGATAGCTGAAGAAACGGTCGGCCTGAGAGTACGTGTCTTGGCCCAGACATTCGATGCGTGCGATGCCGAACGCTGCCAAGCGTGCGGCGACATAGCCTTCGATATCGAACTGATAATGGCCGGACTTTCCGTCCGCGAAGAAACGTTCGTTCTCTGCGTCGGCGTTTGCGAACCGTGCGAAAAACCCTGCGTCCACTTCATAGCTTTTCTGCGCGATGCACGGGCCTATGGCGCAGGCGATGTTGGCGCGGTCTGCTCCCAACGCTTCCATGGCGAGGATCGTGTTGTCGGTGACGCCGGTTATCGAGCCTTTCCAGCCGCTATGCGCGGCGCCGACAACGCCTGCTTTTGCATCGGAAAACAGCACCGGCACACAGTCCGCGGTTTGCACCGCGAGCAGAAAGCCGGGAAGGTTAGTGACCAAAGCATCGGCCTTGGGCGGATTGTGCTGGTCGATAGGCTCTGTGACAGTCACGACGTCAGCGGAGTGGACCTGATACACACGCGATAGCACCGAACCCGGCAGTATCGCCGCAACCGCTCTGCGCCGGTTTTCCAGAACATCGTCGCGATTATCATCGGAGCCAAGGCTGCAATTCAGGCTGGCGAAAATGCCAGTCGATACACCGCCGCGCCGTCCGAGAAAGCCGTGCGGGATATCCCCCAGCTTGGTGCTGCGCAATATTTCGATATTTTCAACGCTCTCAATCATTACGCACTCTTTGCAGCGGAATACTTGATTGGCAACATGCTTGACGCGGGGAGCGCGAAACCGGAAAGCAACGACATGACGGGCAGATTATTGATATTCGGGATAGGCTATTCGGCGGGGAGACTTGCGGCGCGACTGCGGCTTGAGGGCTGGGAGGTGACCGGCATCCGGCGGCAGGCGACCGACGGTTGTATAGCGTTTGATGATGCTGCGTCAGTGCAGGCCTCCATCGCATCGGCCACCCATATCTTATCATCGGTTCCACCGCTGTCGGAGGGCGGCGATCCTGTGCTTCTCAACTACGGCGCTGACATCGCAGCGAACGCCATCTGCTGGATCGGCTATCTTTCTGCCACCGGCGTTTATGGCGACACAAAAGGCGCATGGGTCGATGAAAGCGCGCCCGTTGGAGCGGGCAGACGCACCGCACGTGCCGAGGCGGATCGGGATTGGCAGCTTCTAGGCTCCGTCTTCCGCTTGCCCGGCATTTACGGCCCGGGCCGATCCGCTTTGGACCGCGTCCAATCCGGCAGAGCGCACCGCATTGATCTGCCAGACCAAGTGTTCAGCCGCGTGCATGTCGATGATATTGTATCGGGCGTTATTGCTGGAATAGCCGGACCACGCGGATGCTATAATTTAACCGACGATTTCCCCTGCAGCCAAAATGCTGTGATCGACTATGCTTGCGCGCTGCTAAACGTGCCGTTGCCGCCAATGCAATCGCTGTACGACGCGAAGCTTTTGCCGATGGCCAGAGGCTTTTACGGAGAAAACCGGCGGATTTCGAATGGTAAAGCCAAAAGGCTGCTGGGCTGGACTCCGGTTTATTCCAGTTACAAACAAGGTCTTGATGCGATTTTGCACAAAGTCACAAAAGTTTAGCATTGACGGATTCCCGCTGCTCCTTAAGCTTCATACTATCCGGCAACAGACCGGTATAAGAAGTTCGCAGGAGATTGAATTTTGGCTTCTATTGCTATCGAGCCGGTATCGCGTCCGTCGCTGTTCCTGATTTTAACTGAATTGCCGCGGGCCATCGCAGAATTCAGCACGATACCTCTGGCCAGTCCGTTTTTGATGCAAGCGCCCAAAGGCGACGGCCATCCGGTGATGCTGTTGCCAGGGTTCATGGCGACTGAAAATTCCATGAAGCCACTGGCGCGCTATTTGCGCAAACTGGGCTATGATGTGCATCACTGGGATCTGGGCCGCAATTTGGGGCCCAAAGCGATTGGTGACAAAGGCGAGCGTTTGATTGCGCGGCTTGATGAAATTCATGCAGCGACCGGCAAAAAAGTCAGCCTTGTTGGCTGGTCGCTAGGCGGAACATTGGCGCGGCAATTATCGCGCCGCCGCCCTGACCTTGTCCGGCAAGTAATTTCGCTGGGTTCGCCAATCAGCGGCAGCCCGAAATCGACCAACGCATGGCGCGCCTATCAATGGATGACTGGCCAAAAGATCGATGATCCCGAAGTGAAAGCGCAAATGGCCGAAAGCCACGAAGTGCCGCCAGTGCCATCGACTGCGATCTTCTCGCGACAGGACGGCGTTGTTGCGTGGCAAACCAGCCGCGAAGCCAAAGCTCCGCAGACCGACAACATCGAAGTTAAGGGCAGCCATTGCGGGCTTGGCGTGAACCCGACTGTTATGTGGGCGGTTGCGGATCGGCTCGCGTTGCCAGACGGTCAGTGGAAACCCTTTGAGCGGTCGGGGTTGAAGTCGTTAGTGTACCCGTCTTCGGGGCATTGATTGACCGAACTTCTGTGAACTACAAAAAACTGTAAAAAATCTCCGTTTGTCCTGAGGAGGTGCTGAGCGCAAGCGAAGTGCCGTCTCGAAGGACTGAGGTGTAGCGCAAGAGTGGTTCGAGACGAGCCTTCGCTGACGCTCTGTCGCTCCTCACCACAAACGGTTGGTGGAAAAACTATTCTAACTTGATATTTTTGCGCGCCGTAATCTTTGCTGCCTTTTTTGCAGGTGTCACTTTTTTAGCAACCATTTTTGGCGCAGCCTTTTTAGTCACTTTCTTTACCGCAGCCTTGGCCGCCACCTGCTTAACCGGC
>JANOTI010000122.1:0-26894 GCA_031416255.1 Sphingomonadales bacterium
TGTCGCACGGCTGGACTATTCCGGCGATTTCAACGGCGAACGCAGCTATACATTGGCGCTGGAAAGCTCTGGCGCGATGGTGTCTTTATGACCGCTTTGGCCAATTCGCTACGCGGCGAGGCGGCGGTTGGCGGTGTGAAATTGCGCCCGACCTTTGCTGCACTTGTTGCGGCCGAGGAAGAACTGGGACCTCTGTTTGCGCTGGTTGAACGAGCGGCTGCGGGCCAGTTAAAATTGTCGGAAATGGTTGCGCTATTTTGGCATTGCCGCTGCGCGCCGGATGACGCGCCTAGCCGCGAAAACTTTTCCGATTGGGTGGCGGCGGCTGGTCTGGCGGCGGCGACTCCGGTGCTAAAGATTTTGCTCGGCCAGATCTTGGGCGGTCAGACGCCAAGCGATCAGTGACGTTTTCGCAATGCGCTGGCCAGCTTGCCGGCAAAGCCGCTGTGCTGCTCGGGTGGCGGCCGGATGATTTTTGGAGCGCCACGCCTAGCGAACTGGCGGGCATTTTGACGGCTTACTCGCCCGATGCTGCAATGGCTGACAGCGCAATGCTCGCCCAACTTATGGGGCAATTCCCCGATGCCGAAAGCGAAGGTGATACATGGACGAAGAAATAGAACGGCTGGTCGTATCTGTGCGCGCCGATACGCAAGGGTTCGCTCGCGATGTTGCAACGATGCGCTCTGAACTTGATGGCCCCTTTGCTGCCGGAATGGACCGCGCCGGACGCTTGTTGGAAAACAGCTTGGCCCGTGCGATCCAGACCGGAAAATTCGGCTTTGAGGATCTTCGGCGCGTGGCACTATCGGCGTTGTCGGAAATTGCGGGAGCTGCGGTCCAGGGCGGGCTGAACTCGCTATTCGGGGGCAAGGGTGGACAAGGTGGGCAAAACGGATTGCTTGGCTCTTTGGGCTCGATATTGGGCAGCGTCTTGGGTGCGCCGGGGCGTGCGACGGGCGGACCAGTTTCCCCGGGCCGTGCTTACCGCGTCGGCGAACAGGGGCCGGAGTTGTTTGTGCCTACCAGCAGCGGGAGGATTGAAACCCGCGCAGCCGGGGGCGGCCCGTCACACGTAAACCTGACGATTCGTGTGTCCGACAATGGCCGGATGAGCGCGCCCGATGCGTTGCAACGATCAAGCCGCCATGTGGCGCGCGCGGTGCGCCAAGCGCTTGCCCGGGCGGAGGATTAAGCCATGTCCTATTGGCTGTGCGACCAAAGGCGCGATCAGCAATCGGCTCCGGTCATGCGCTTTGATCCGCGATTCTGGACCTTGAACTTTCCGCGCCCGATGATGGCCTCGGTGGTTACTACCGGGCCGGAATCGCTGCGTGTCGATGCGGTGTTTTACCAAAGCGACAATCTTGCCGGGCTAATCTGGGATAGCGTCGATCAATGGGATCACCCGTTGCTCGCCTATGAAACCAACCGCGACTACCGGCGGCTGACGGTGCGTTTTCGTTGGCGGTCACAAGGCATCATGCCGCTGGATGCGATCAACGGTCCGACGCTGACGATTGAGGGGCGCGATGCGGCAGGGCAAGCCAAAAGCTGGTTTGTCCGGTTGTGGAACTATGCGGTCGGAACGGCTGAGGATGCCGTTGTGACATTGCCGTTCAGCGCGCTTTCTGGCGGATTTTTGCTCCCCGCCGAGGCTGATCCGGTCTTTGCAGGTGACATTGATCGCATGTTCATTTCGCTTGTACCGCCGGGCTATACAGCTTTGCCGGGGGACTTTTCCGCAGGTGTTGAAGGCTGGGCTGAACTGTCCGAAATCCGCTGCGACGGCGAAGCGGCTATGCTCGACACCGGCGATGTTATGCTGCCCGAACATGACCTGAAAATGGCGACCGGCTATGACGACGCCTATAATCTGACCCCTGCACGGCTGCTTCGGCAAATCCAGGGACTAGGCTATCGTGGCAGCATCAACCATTATGCCGGGATGAGCCATTATTTCCGGCTCGAACCGCTGGCAGGTGGGCATTATGCAAGTTTGGCGGGTGGCGCGCTGAACGCGCCTTGCCGGGCGTGGCATTTGGATTTTGCCCATCGGGCAAAGGCGGCTGGATATGATCTGATACTGTCGCTTAGCTATGAATTTCTTGACGCGCATTGTTGGAACGATTGGAAACAACGGGCGGAAAATGGTGATGCTGCGGTAACCGGATGGGTGCCGCCTTCGGCATTGCTGTCTCCGGCAAACAACGGCGCGATGGCCTATTTGCAGGCCGTTGGCCGTGCCTTTGCCACACTCCAGAAACTGGCCGGGCTGCCGGTGAAGTTTCAAGTGGGCGAGCCTTGGTGGTGGATCACGCCAGACCACAGGATTTGCCTCTATGATACCGCTGCAGCTGCGGCATTTGGGCCGTTATCGGTCTCTATCCCGGATATCAGGGGCAGTAAGACAGCCGCGCAGATCACGATGCTTGACCGCGCCGGCGCGATGCTTGCCGCGTCAACGGCGGCGTTGGTTGCAGCCGTTGCGGAAGAGGCTGGGGCCTCAGCCTTCACGAGCCATTTACTGGTCTATTTGCCGACGGTTTTGGACCCGCTTTCGCCAGAGACAAAGCGCGCAAACGTCCCGGTCGATTGGGCCTCACCCGCGTTTGATGTTTTGCAGCTGGAAGATTACGATTGGGTCACCACCGGCAACCATCATGCAACAGTCAGGGCGATGCCCCAAATCCAGACGCGGTTGGGGTATCCGATAACCGAACAGCATTATTTCGCGGGATTTGTGCTGCGTCCAGACGACAGGCTGCAATGGCGCGACATTGCGTTTTCCATTGATGCTTCCCGCGAACGCGGCACACAGCAAACTTATGTCTGGGCGCTACCGCAGGTGGCACGCGATGGTTTTACGTATTTCCAGATTGGCGATGAAAGCGAGGATGCTGTGCAACCCTTTGATGACGTAATTTTTCCGTTCGAGATTGGACAAGAAGCAGAGGTGACGGCGGAGTTTTCGACGAACGTTGTTACGATGCTGTCGGGGCACGAACGGCGTAACACCGATTGGGCCGATGCGCGCATGGCCTATGATGTAGCGCCCGGCCTGCGATCAGAGGCGGAGCTTGCGACACTGATCGCATTTTTTCGGGCGCGGCGTGGCGCGGCGTGGCGCGGCGATCGCGTTCCGCTTTGCCGACCCGTTTGATGATAGTTCGAACGGCGCGACCGGTGTGCCGACAACCACCGACCAAGTTATAGGCACAGGCAACGGTGTCGCCACCGAATTTGCTTTGGTCAAAAGCTACGGCGTCGGGGCGTCTGCACAGATCCGCCGGATCACACGTCCGCGCGTCGGTTCAACCCTTGTCGCTGTAAACGGCATAGCCGCAAATGCCTGGTACTTAGCTGGCAAAGGCCGGATCATATTCGAAATAGCGCCAGCGTCGGGCGACGTTGTGACGGCCGGGTTTCGCTTCGACGTTCCCGTCCGCTTTGCCCAAGACCGGCTTAACGCAAGCCGAGCGACATTTGCTGCGGGCGAGCTGGCAAGCGTGCCTTTGGTCGAAGTGAAGGATTTGGCATGACCGAGGCATGGCTGACGGGGCCGTTGACCAGCGCCGCGTATGGCTGGCGGCTTGAACGGCGCGATGGAATAACACTCGGTTTTACGTCGCATGATCGCGATGTGGAGGTGGATGGGCTATTGTTGCGCGCCAGCCCCGGCATGATGCCCAGCTCGATTACCGAAAGTATCGGTACAGAGATTGACGGGCTCGATGTGCGGGGCGCCTTGTCTGCCGATGCGATACGCGCCGATGATCTTCACGCAGGGCGATGGGATGGAGCCCGGCTTTCAATATTTCTGCTGGATTGGATGGAGCCAACAGCGCAGAAACGCATGCTCGCGGTTGGTGAACTTGGCGCAATATCGCACAGCGGCGACGCGTTCGAAGCTGAGTTTAAAGGGCCGGCTGCAAAGCTGGATCGTTCTGTTGCTCCCTATACGTCCCCTGGATGCAGAGCCAATTTCGGCGATATGTCCTGTCGCATAAACGCTGTGCGATACAGCCACGCTGCGCACATTGTATCGGTAAGTGGCAGTATATTGGCCATCAGCCTTTCCGACCTCACCACCGGACCAGACTTTGCGTTTGGGACATTGCGCTGGCTGAACGGTGCAAATTGCGGCTTACGGGCTGAAATATTATCGGGCAACGCATCGGCAATCCAGCTTGCGATGCCGCCACCATTTCCGGTTGTCGCAGGCACTCGGATTGAATTGGTCCAAGGTTGCGACAAGACAATTGCTACCTGTGCGACGCGGTTTGCCAATGCGATCAACTTTCGCGGTGAACCCTATTTACCAGGCAACGACCTGTTGACGCGCTATCCCGGGGCGGGGTGATGTCTTCTTGCTCCGGCGGCGATGCCGCGGCGCGGGCGCTGGCGCAGATCGGGACGCCGTTTCGCTTGCATGGGCGGACAGCAGGTGTGGCACTGGATTGTGTGGGACTAGCGGCACACGCCGTTGGTGTTCCCAATCCGCCCAACAGATATAGCCTTAAAGGCACAAATATTCAGTATATATTTGCCTATATGGATAAATTGAACCTTCGTCGTCTCGCCTGCACCGAGGGTGTGGAAAATGGCGATATTGCCGTTGCCGAATGCGTTGTCGGGCAGTTTCACCTGATGGTCGTTGCGGCTGACGGCTGGGTTCACAGCCATGCGGGGCTGGGCAAAGTGGTGCACACGCCCGGACATCCTCCATGGCCGGTCGTTGCACTGTGGCGCATTCAAGGAGAGTGAAATGGCGACAGTAATCTTGTCGGCGGTCGGGACATTTGTCGGCGGCCCGATTGGCGGTGCGATTGGTACGATCCTTGGCCAAAAAATTGATGGGGCTATTCTGGGAAGCGGAAAGCCGCGTGAAGGCCCAAGAATTAAGGAACTGGATGTCCAGACATCCAGCTATGGCACACAAATCCCTGCAATATTTGGCGCGATGCGCGTTGCGGGTACCGTTATCTGGTCAACAGATCTTATCGAAAGACGGGCCAAGTCGGGAAGCGGTAAAAACCGGCCTGCGACTGTCAATTACAGCTATTCCGCAAATTTCGCCGTTGCGCAGTCCAGTCGCCCGATTGCGCGCATCGGGCGGATTTGGGCCGATGGCAATTTGCTGCGCGGTGCCGCTGGCGATTTCAAAAGTGAAACGGTTTATAGGTTTCACAGCGGCCATGGCGATCAACCACTCGACCCATTATTGGCGTCGGCAGAAACCATCGGACATTCCCCAGCCTATCGCGGGGTCGCTTATGTTGTTTTTGAAGAGTTCCAACTCGCAGATTTTGGCAATCGTATTCCCTCGCTCACTTTCGAAATATTTGAACGCGAAACACCTGTATTGATTTCGGACATCATGTCAGTCTCGTCGGCGGGCGTTATTGCCGGGCAAAGCGCAGTTACATTGACAGGATTTGCTGTACAGGGCAGCGATTGCCGGTCGGCTTTGCTTCCCTTGATTGCGACGTTGCCGATTATCGTACGCACAGCGGGCGGTTCCGTCGCTTTATCGGATTGGAGCGCAGCAACGGCGAACCATGTCGTGCTTGATTCAGCCGCATCGGATGGGACCGACCGTATCGAACGACCGATGCGCATGCGGCATTCACACAGCCGTGCGCCAGCTACGCTTTCGATCCGCCATTATGAACCGGATCGTGATTTTCAGGCTGGCGTTCAGATCAGCCGGTCGATGGGGGCAAACCACGACACAGTCCAAATCGATCTTCCGGCGGCAATCGGGTCTGGCGCGGCACGCGCATTGGCTGACCTAAACGTGTTGCAGCGTTGGCGTGGGCTCAACGGGTACAAAGCGGCTTTGCCGATTGCATTCGAGGCGGTCAGGAGCGGGCGACCATGTTGTGCTTGCCGAAAGCAGCGCGCCATTGCGCATCACCGAAGTCGAACATCAGCGCGGCTCCATACGCATAGTGGCAACCGAATGGGTCGATGACGTAACCACAAATCTGATCGCAGATCCCGGAAGAAACCTGTCTGGTTCGGATCGTGTGATTGGCGAAACCCGGCTTGTGATCGCTGACCTGCCCGCCATGGGGTCTGATGATCCGGGGCGGGCAATGATTGCCGTCGGTGCAGCAGGAACCGGGGCTGGATGGAAACGAGCCGCGCTTACTATAATGGATGGCGACCGCGAAATTGAGTTGGGTGCGACAAAAGGTATCGCGACAATCGGCCATCTGGTTGGGGCATTACCGGCACACAGCGCGCTTTTGGAGGACAGGGCGAACCAACCCGTCATCCGGTTGCTGCACGATGGAATGACTTTACCCGTCGGGGCAGGGGATCCCATGGCGTTCGATTCGCCGTTGCTTTGGATTGGGGGAGAATTGGTGCGTTACGGCAGTGCCGAAAAAATTGGCGCGCGCGACTATCGCCTAACCCTACTTTTGCGCTGCTGCATAGGATCCAGCAGCCAGGTTTTGCATTCCGATCAAACCGATGTTGTCGTGATGGATTCGGATAGTTTGCTATTGCTGGATTCGATTCCGGCGCCGTTGGGCAGCAACGTAACAGTCCATGCACTGGGACTTGGCGATGCAGAGCCGGTTGAAGCTGTGGCCTTGGTGACGGGAAATGCGATCCGCCCACCAAAGCCGGTGCATGGAACCGTTGTTCGTCAAGCCGATGGTGCAGCGCTGCTCCAATGGAAGTCGCGCGACAGACGTATGCACAACTGGTCCGACGGGGCAGACATCCCCAACAGCGAGGGGTTTGTCGAATTTGCGCTCGATTTGCGTGCAGAAGGCATACGCGTAGCGAGCTGGACGGTGTCTTCCCATTCGTTGTTGCTGGCACCTGCAGAATTTACAGCCTTAGCGATTCCTGAAGGGGCTGCTCTGCAATTTTCAATTGTACAGCAAGGGCGATTCGCCCGATCATTGCCTCTGCTTCTGACGGGTACAGCCGCTTTTGGCGGCTTCGTGTGATCTCTCCAATCTCCCCCAACCCCGCAAACGCCAAGGAGCAATATTGTGCCCGATGATAACACTGCACGCCACGCGCTGCCGAATCTTTACGTTGGCCAAGCCCAGAAAGAAATTACCCATAACGAAGCCTTGGCCCGGATCGATGCGTTGCTGCATCCGGTGGTCGAGGACAGTTCAACAGCCCCGATTGAGGGGCTAACAGTGAATAGCGACGGCCTTTGCTGGCTAATCTCCAACGCTTCAACTGGGCTCTGGTCCGGGCGATCTGGACAGATTGCACGCTGGTCAGGCGGCAGTTGGCGTTACCTGTCGCCAGTTGCCGGAATGACTATTTGGAACGCATCTGGAAATAAGAGACTATTTTACATAGATAATGCGTGGGTCGAGCCAGCTGCGATAATCAACCCGGATGGGGGTACAACCATCGACGCACAAGCGCGCACTGTGATTAACGCCGTATTGGCCCATTTGCGGCTGATTTCCTCGCTCCCCATGTGATTCGTCCCAAGGCACTCCGCGGCACCTTGCCTGCGTTAAGGCGGACATGGATATGAAGACAAATTCATAACCAAATCAGGTAGATTCCCAATAAAGGCGACATTTTGGCAACAGTTTAAGTGTATTGCGAGCTTGCAACGGTTCAGTAGAATCGGTAAAGACTAAGACCGGTTTTCATCCTTAAAGAAAGAAAAGGGGAACGTTTATGCGTAAGTTAGCCTTAGGTCTGGCACTCGCTTCCACTGCTCTGGCTTCACCTTCCATGGCTCGTGATGACCAATGGTATGTTGGTGTCGACGGCGGTGTAATGCTTGTTGAAGATCTTGACCTTGATATCGGACCTGCGCCGATTGAAGGTACAGCAAATACAAAAACAGGTTATGATTTCGGCGCTGTTGTCGGTTATGACTTTGGTGGCTTCCGTCTGGAAGCAGAAACCAGCTATCGTGAAGCTGATCTTAGCAGCTTTGCCAGTTCAGTATCCGCAATCCCAAGCGGTGCTGGTTCGGGTCTCTCGACTCCGGGACTGAAAGCAACTGGTGGTGACACCAACGCTCTCAGCTTCATGGTCAATGGTATGCTTGATTTCGGCGATGACGATGGCCTTCAAGGTTTCGTTGGCGGCGGCGTTGGCGTTGCACGCGTTGACGTTCATCAGATTTTTGCTGCTCCAGCATGGCTTGATGATTCGGACACTGGTTTCGCATGGCAAGCACTTGCAGGCGTTCGCGCTCCACTCAGCGATAGCTGGGATGTGGGCTTGAAGTACCGCTTCTTTAACGCACCAAATGTTGATCTGGTTGACCGTCTTGGCCGTGACGTAAGCACACGCTTCCGTTCGCACAGCCTTTTGGGCAGCCTGATTTACAACTTTGGCGGCGAAGAAGTTGCACCGGTTATCGAAACACCAGTGGCTGCGCCTCCGCCGCCACCTGTGTATGTTGCACCACCACCACCGCGTCCGGCACCACCGCCACCGCCGGTTGTTCAGTGCAACACTGGTCCGTACATCGTATTCTTCGATTGGGACAAGTCGAACCTTCTGCCTGCAGCAACATCGGTTCTCGATAACGCTGTTTCGCAGTATTCAAATTGCGGCAATGCGCGCGTTATGCTTGCCGGTCACGCCGACAAGTCGGGTACACCTACTTACAACGTAGGTCTCTCACAGCGTCGTAACTCGGCCGTGCGCGCCTATCTTGAAACCAATGGTGTTCCAGGTGGCGTAATTGCAACCGAAGCATTCGGTGAATCGGCTCCGCTGGTTCAAACCGCTGATGGTGTGCGTGAACCGCAAAACCGTCGCGTTGAAGTGAGCTATGGTCCGGGTTCGGGCAACTAATTCACTTTAGTAATCTAGAGAAAAAGGCCGGTCGTTTGACCGGCCTTTTTTTTGCTTTTTATCCGGAAGTTTAGGTCAGGAAATCAGGCTGCGTTAGCAATCATGCCGTCGCTATGTCCTTTTGCTGCTACAAGAAGACGTGCCTCCAAGGCTTTGATCCGCGCCTTGGCTTCGATCTTTCCACCAAACAGATCGGTTACGTAAAACGTGTCGACCGCTCGCTCGCCATATGTGGCGATATGCGCGCTGTGCAGTGTCACTTTCGATTCGAACAGCGCTTGCGCCAGATTATTAAGTAACGCGGGACGGTCAGCTGCATTGACCTCGACGACGGTAAAGCGGTTCGATGCGACATTATCAACGAACACCGAAGGCGCGATCGGAAATGCCTCAGCACGTCTGCGCGGAGCCGCTTTGGCATCGAGCCGCGACACCAAAGTGCTGCGATTGACTAACGCCTCCTTGATAGCCTGCTTCAGCCGCTCGATTTGCCCGACCTCTTGAAAGGGACGACCAAACGGATCTTGAACGAGGAAGTTATCCAACGCCATGCCGTCGGTGCTGGTGTGCACACGTGCGTCGATGATATTTCCGCCCGCAACATGGATGGCTCCTGCAATCCGATAGAAAAGGCCGGGATGATCGGCAGCAAGCACGGTGATCAGAGTCGCGCCACGTTCAGGGTAGAAGCATGCATCGATGGAAAGGCCGGAGCCATCGTCGCCCAGCAAAAGCCGCGCGTTGCGTTCGATAATATCGCTGGGCTCTGCAATCCAATAAGGGCCGGGAAGCCGCTTAGCAAGTTTGGCAAAGGCGCTTTCAGATAGTGCCAATTGGGACGCTAGAATCTCACGTTTCGTCGTGATTCGTTCGTCGCGTCCGCGCTGCTTATGGCCCAACCTCAGGACTTCCTCGGTTGCTTCAAACAGGTCAGAGAGCAATTGCCGTTTCCAGCTATTCCAAACGCCCGGACCAACCGCGCGAATATCCACGACGGTCAAGATCAATAGCAACCGCAGCCGCTCGGCAGACGTCACGACCTGCGAAAAATCGAGAATCGTTTTGAAATCAGAAAGATCGCGTTTGAATGCAGTTGCTGACATCAATAAATGCTTCTCAACTAGCCACGCGACCGTTTCAGTCTCGGCCTCGCTCAGCCCCAACCGTGGACACAGGTTTCGCGCAACTTCAGCACCCAATACACTGTGATCACCACCGCGGCCTTTGGCGATATCGTGCAACAATACAGCGGCATATAATACCCGGCGGCTGACAATTTGGCGGACGATGGCGGTCGATAAGGGGTGATCAGCTTTGTGATCGCCCCGCTCGATTTCTGACAGCAAGCCAATCGCCCGGATGCTGTGTTCGTCCACCGTGTAATGGTGATACATATCGAACTGCATCTGCGCGACGACGCGTCCGAAATCGGGGACAAATCTCCCGAAAACTGTGGCCTCGTTCATCCAGCGAAGCACTGTTTCAGGATCGCGGGGTGAAGTCAAAACATCCAAAAACAGCGCATTGATTACAGGATCGTTGCGGATTTTGTTATCAATCAACCGCGCATCACGCCTTGCAGCCCGCATCGCTAGCGGATGGATTTCCAAACTAAATCGGTCGGCTAGATGAAATATCTCGACCATTCGGCCGGGCTGCTCGGCGAAAAAGTCGTCACTTGGTAGCGCTAAACGCCCACGGTCCAGCGTAAATCCGTTCAGCTTGCGCGGACGGCGAAACAGGCTGGGTAGGAAACGTCGCCCCTTCTTCCCCATGCTTTCATCGAGATGCGCCAGGAATAAGCCTGTCAGATCACCAACGGTTTTGGCGTTTAGGAAATAAAACTGCATAAAGCGTTCAACCGCCGAACGGCCTGGCCGGTCGGCAAAACGCATCCGCTCTGCAACTTCGCGCTGCAGGTCAAAGGTCAGCCGATCTTCGCCGCGACCGGCCAGATCGTGCATATGACAGCGCACCGACCACAGAAAATTTTCGGCGCGTTCAAACTTTTGATATTCGTCAGCCGTCAACAGCCCGACATCAACCAAGGCTGCCGGTGTATGCACGCGGTGCGCATATTTACCGATCCAGTACAGCGTATGCAGATCCCGCAATCCCCCTTTGCCGTCTTTGACGTTGGGTTCGACAACATAGCGGCTATCCCCCATTTTCTTGTGTCGTTCGTCGCGTTCTGCCATTTTCAGCGCGACGAATTGCGGCGCGGTTTTGCTGACAACTTCGGTCCAGAACCGATTGGCCGCTTCGTCATAAACGTCACGATCACCCCAAACGAATCGACTCTCCAAAAGTGCGGTGCGGATGGTCAGGTCTTCCGATGCCATCTTCACTGTTTCGTCAAGTGAACGGCTCGACTGGCCAACTTTCAGGCCCAAATCCCACAACAGATATAACGCCGCCTCGACAACCTGTTCAGTCCAAGCGGTGCGCTTATACGGGGTGACAAAGGCGATATCGACGTCGCTAAACGGCGCCATTTCGCCGCGCCCATAGCCGCCTACCGCCAAAATCGCAATTTTCTCCGACGCTGTCCGGTTGCTGATCGGAAAGAGATATTGGACGACATAGTCATAGATCAATCGCACCAGCTGATCGACGAGAAACGCCTGCTCCTGCGCCGCGCGATACCCCTTTGACGGATGCGCGCGCAGTCGGGTGGCAATTTCCGTGCGGCCAAGCGCTAATGCCTTTTGCAATTCCGCTACGATGGCCACGCGCGCCTTTGGTAAGCCTTCGCGCTGGACAATCTCATCAAACCGCTCGGCCAGCGCCTTTCGATCAATGATGGCACGTTGCTGTGCCGGACGGAGTGTTTCGCGCTGCATGCTTATCTCTTAAGAAGCATCACAGCATTTGCAAAGCGTCAGCTTGCTTTGGCAATCTCATTATATTCGCGGCGCAGCGTCACCCGGTCGATTTTTTGCGTGCCAAGCCGAGGAAGCGGTTCGGTAACTTCCCAGAAATGAGCGGGGATTTTGAACGGCGCAAGTTTGCTGGCGAGATATTCGCGGAGCTTGTCTGGCCCCATATCGGCGCCTTCTTTGGCCAGATACACCATGCCGGGAACCTCGCCGTATCGATCATCGACGATACCGAATACGGAAAGCTCAATAATGTCGTCATGTTCATAGGCCGCGGCTTCAACTTCGGGGCAGCTGATATTTTCGCCGCCACGAATGATGATGTCCTTTTTGCGGTCAACGATGAACAAATAGCTGTCTTCGTCGAGATAGCCGATGTCGCCGGTCCGGAAATAGCCGTCTTCGGTAAACGCGGCCTGTGTCGCCTCTGGGTTGTTCCAATAGCCGTTGAAATTGGCGATCGAACGGATGCAAACTTCGCCGCGTTCGCCCTGCGGCATGGCATTACCGTCATCATCCAAAATACCGACATCGACCAATGGCTTGGTTGCAGGACCCGTACTGTCGGGTTTCGCGAGATAATTCTCGGTGAAATTGCCGCAGCCAACGCCGTTGGTTTCGGTCAGGCCATATCCCAATAACGGGAAGCTCCAGTCCATTTCCTTTTTGATCTTGCGCACATGCTCGACAGGGCGCGGCGCGCCACCAGCGGCAAAGGCGGTGCAGCTGGTCAGATCGTAATTGGCCTTGTTTGTATGCGTTGCAATTTCGATACTCATCAACGGCACGCCGACAAAATAGCTGATCTTTTCCTTTTCGATCAGGCGCATTGCCTCTTCGGCATCCCATTTAGGCATCATCACCAGCTTGCGGCCAATGGCGAAGCTTTGCAGCACCAATGGCACCGAAGCTGTGACATGAAACAGCGGCACGTTCACCAGCGCTGAAGGCTGCGATGGCATTGCGGTGCCAACAGCCGTCAGTATCTCAAAAAAGACCATCGTCTGGCCCGCATAGCTCATCGCGCCTTGCACAACCGCGCGGTGATCGGAAACGGCGCCCTTTGATTGCCCGGTCGAACCAGAGGTATATAAGATCGTCGCGTTGTCGGTCGGCTGAATCGCGGGAAGCGCTGTTTCCGCGCCGCCGCCCTTGGCGAGCAAGACGCTCAAGCCATCAAGTGGCGCAACATCATGCTCGAACAACAGCACTTCGCATCCGCCAAGATCCTGTCCGTCAAGACGGGCAGCACGCTGTTGGTCGGCGAGCAGATAGCGGCAATCGACCATGCGGATGCCTTCGGCCAATTCGCCGCCCTGCCACCAGCCATTCAGCAACGTCGCAACGCCGCCCGCCATAACAATCGCCATCGATGCGATGATCCAGTTTGCCGAATTGCGTGCGGCGATGCCGACGCGGTCGCCAACTTGCAGGCCGTAACCGGAAACCAATCCGCCAGCCAATGCGCGTGCCGCCGCATGGCATTCGCCAAAGGTCAGCCGTTGATCGCCATCGACCAAAAATTCCTTGTCGGCGTGCATCGCGCAAAAGCCATCAAGATACTCGCGCAGATTGGCTGGAGCTTTGGTCAAATAGGGCATTTGATGCCCGTATTTCTCAACATATCCAATCGACAGTGGGCCTTCAGCCGTTGTCAGCTTGGCCACAGTTGCCTCAATCGCCCGATCCAGATCGGTTGGCATTGCGAATCTCTCCTTTTTGTTTTTTCTCTTGTGTCCTAGACGCTATAGGAACGCAATCGCCGGAGGGAAATGAGTTTGAGTTTGGAAATCCTAGCAGCTGCACCTGAATTTGTGCGCATGTCTGAGCTTGGGCTGGACCCTGTATTGTTTGAAATCGGGTTTTTCAAACTGCGCTGGTATTCGCTCGGCTATCTGTTCGGAATCATGCTCGGCTATTGGATGCTGTTAAAGCTGATAGCAAAACCCGGCGCGCCGATGTCGCGCGTGCATGCTGATGATATGATCCTGTACGCGACGCTGGGGATCATCCTTGGCGGGCGGCTTGGCTATATCCTGTTTTATCAACCGTCGATTTTTGCAAACCCGCTGGACATCTTTAAGTTGTGGGAAGGCGGAATGTCGCTGCACGGCGGCGCGCTCGGCACGATATTCGCAATTTGGTTGCACAGCCGCCGGTTCAAACTTTCGTTCCTGCGCGTGTGCGATTATGTTGCCTGTACGATCCCGTTCGGGCTGTTCCTTGTGCGAATCGCTAACTTCATCAATGGCGAGCTTTGGGGGCATGAAACCGATGTCGCATGGGGCGTTATCTTTGACACCAGCGGAGCGGGTGCCGGTATTATGCCGCGCCATCCGAGCCAGCTGTATGAAGCGGCTACCGAAGGCTTGCTGATGGCTGCAATCCTATGGCCATTATTCTTCAAAACCCATGCGCGGTATAAGCCGGGCTTTCTGTTCGGCATGGCGGCATTGATCTATGGCGTTTCGCGCTTCCTGATCGAATTTGTCCGCGAACCCGATGCGCATCTGGTCTCTGTTGTCGAGCAAACCGGTCTGAGCATGGGGCAGTGGTTGACGGTGCCGATGATCGTTATTGGACTGTACCTGGTGTTGACGGCATCGGGGCGGCGTCAGCGCGTCGAGCCCTTTGCCGGGGCCGATAGTGTCGCCTGAGATATCCCTTCTTGCGGCACGGCTTGCAAAGCAAATCGAGGCATCGGGTCCCATTAGTGTTTATGAATTTATGCGGGAAGCCAATGCCGCTTATTATGGCAAAGGCGACCCGTTCGGTGCTGATGGCGATTTCATTACAGCACCTGAAATTAGCCAGATGTTCGGCGAGCTGGTCGGTCTGTGGCTGGCCGATTTGTGGCTGCGTAGCGGCAGTGGTGATAGCGTAAATCTGGTTGAGTTAGGGCCAGGCCGGGGCAGTTTGATGGCTGATGTGTTGCGCGCAACTGCAAAATTCGGTTTTGCGCCATCGGTTCATTTTGTTGAAACCAGCGAAGCATTGCGCAGCGTGCAGCTGCGCAACGTGCCTGATTCGGTGCACCATGACAGCGTTGATACGCTTCCTAAAACCGGACCCTTGCTGGTCATCGCCAACGAGTTTTTTGACGCGCTGCCAATTCGGCAATTTGTGACAACGCATTCCGGCTGGCGTGAACGTGTCGTTGTCCGCGAACGCGGCAGCAACTTTGTTTCTATGCCAGGCACACGCGCTGTGGATCACCAAATCCCAGCGGAAATCCGCAACGCTCCCAATCATAGTATTTACGAAACCTCACCGGATATGAGCGAGATACTGTTCGCTTTATCGCGCCGTTTGACCGACCAGGGCGGGGCAATTCTGATCGTTGATTACGGCTATGTTTTGTCAGGCCTCGGAAGCACGTTGCAAGCGGTGAAGGCACATGATTATGCCGACCCGTTCGCAAATCCCGGCGAGCATGATCTGACTGCGCATGTGAATTTCCCCGAAATCGTCAACCTTGCGCTGATGCAGGATTTGCGGGTCAGCGGCCCGGTTGAACAAGGGTGCTGGCTGCAAGCGTTAGGCATCGATATGCGTGCACAGCAGCTGGCGGCGGCGACGCCTGAACGCGCAAAGGATGTGCAAGAAATGCGCGGCCGTTTGGTCGAGCCTGCGCAGATGGGGACTTTGTTCAAAGTGCTGGCGCTATCGTCCGAGAACTGGCCAGAGCCAGACGGATTTGCTGCCGCCGTTTAGCCGGGAGCGGCCAACCAAGCGGCGATGTCGCTGGCGACAACGTTCGCCGCGTCGTTCAGCGCGGAACCCGCGGCTCCTACCTTAACTTCCAACACCATCGAACGCGCCTCAAACCGCTTTTTTTCGACTTCCTTGCCGTTTTGCAGGCGCACTGCATCATAGACGACCACAGCCTCATTGCGCGTCGCGTCGACGCCGAATTCCTGCAATGCCCCCGCCAAATAATGCTCCGCTTTGCCGCCAGCATTGACTTCGTTCAGGACAAGCCTGTTGTTCTTAGCCGAGATGATTTCCATCAATAGCATTTGCATTAGCCGCGCGGGCTTATCGGCCCAGACGGCGTCTTCTAGATATGCAATGTTGCTGCCGTCAATCTGCACCGGCACGCGGTTGGTTTCCAGCTTGCGCGGCACTTCGGGGATTAGGATGACCAGAGCATCTTTGGCGGCGCCGCGCTGCACAGTCCCGCCAGCGACGGTGGCGGCGGGCGTCAGCACCAACATCGTTGGCGGCACTTTTCCGCCCAGATTGATGCAGGCGCCAAGTGCAAGCGCGAGCGAAATCGGTAGCAATAGGCCTCCGGTCTTCATGCTGCGTCCCTTTCCAGTCATTCCTATTTCGGCTTGTAATTGGGCAGTTCAGGTGCAGACACCAGACCGCCGACGCCTTGCTGATCAAGCCGGTCAGTAATATTTTTCAGCGACGAAGCCATTTGCCTCAAGTCGCGTGCGAGTTGATTGATTTCGGGCAGCGTCTGAGTGTTTAGTGTTTGGATCGTGGGCGCTGTGCTGTTCAGCGCGCTTTCCAGTGCCGACAGGCTGCCATTGGCGGCCGCGAGTGTCTTGCGCAGATCGCCCATCATCGGCTTACCCTCGTCATTCAACAGCGCATTGGCATTGGTGGACATCGCCGCAAGCTGATCCGCCGCCAATCCGGCCTTAGCCAACGTATTGCGCGATTCCTGAATGGCCGCCTGCAAATCGGGTGCCTGCGAGGCAAGCGATCCTGAAAGGGTTTCAACATTGATCAGGATTTTCTCAATCGATTCCTGATTTTTATCAGAAAGTATATTGGTCAGGCGCTCGGTCAGTGTTGAAAGCCGCTCCAGCAACAACGGCGCATTGTTGAGCAATTCGCCCAACGCTCCCGGCTTGGTCGGGATCACGGGCGCTCCGGCAGGACATACCGATTTGGGATTCACTTTGGGGCAACTGATCCGCGGCGCGCCTTTGATGCCGCCATCGAGCTGGATTTCGGACACACCGGTGAAGCCCACGCCGCTGATCGTCGCAGCGGTACCCTCACGGATGGGAATTTTAGCATCAATCGAAATACGCACGCGGACAAAATCGGGGTCGGGGCCCCACAGCTTAATCTCTTTAATCTGCCCTACCGGCACGCCGGAGAAGGTAACGCCTGACCCTTTGGCAAGGCCGTTGACCGATTGTTGGAAGAAGATGTCATATTCTTTCTTCACGCCATCGGCGGTGCGCGACAGCCATATGGTAAAGCCAGCCAACACCGCCAGCAGCAGCAGCGTCACAGCACCCACAAGGATATGATTGGCTTTGGTTTCCATCGATTGCCCTTATGGCCTTTTGACGCTTAGCTTGTCCACGGCCTATTTCTGCCGCCGGTCATGCGGACGCGCGGCGCGACCCCGTGGTCCAGAGAAATACTCGTGTATCCACGGATGATCCATTGCCAGCAGGCCTTCGATCCGATCGATGGCTATCACTTTTTCGTCCGCCAACACGGCAACGCGGTCGCAAATGGCGTAGAGTGAATCCAAATCGTGCGTGATGAGGAACACCGTCAGCCCGAGCGTTTCTTTCAGGCTCAATGTCAGCTCGTCGAACCTTGCCGCACCAATGGGGTCAAGGCCCGCCGTTGGTTCATCGAGAAACAACAACTCCGGGTCCATCGCCAACGCTCTGGCAAGCCCGGCGCGCTTCTTCATCCCGCCCGACAATTCCGACGGATATTTATGCGCGGCGTCCTGCGGCAAGCCGCTCAAATGGATTTTGTACCGCGCTAGTTCGTCGAGCATTGACCGCGAGAAATCGGGGTAAAATTCCTTCAGCGGAACCTGCACATTTTCCATTACGCTCAGCGTTGAAAACAACGCTCCGCCCTGAAACAACACGCCCCAACGTCTGCGAACATCGGTCGCTTCATCCTCTTCTTTGCCACGCATCGATTCGCCAAAGACGGTGATTTCGCCAGCCTGCGGTTCTTGCAAGCCGATGATCGAACGCATCAGCACCGACTTTCCGGTGCCAGACCCACCAACCACGCCCAAAATCTCGCCCGGCAACACATCAAGGTTCAGATCATCGTGAATGACTTCGTCACCAAAGGCGTTGTGCAGCCCGCGGACAGAGATGATCGGTTCGACCATCAGTCCCAACCAACATAGCTGAAAAACACGGCAAAAAATGCGTCGAGGACGATCACGAGGAAGATGGCTTGCACAACAGCGGCGGTGGTTTTTAACCCGACCTCTTCGGAATTTCCTTGTACACGCATCCCCTGAAAACAGCCCGCCATCGCGATGATTGCGCCGAACACCGGCGCTTTTATCATGCCGACATAAAAGTCGGTGATCGGCGTTACTTCGCGGATACGCTGCACAAATGTCGCAGGCGGAATATCGAGTGCGATCCAGCATAAAAGCCCGCCGCCGGTGATCGCAACGATAGACGAATAAATCCCCAGCAAAGGCATCATGACCACAGTTGCTAGCACGCGCGGGATAACCAACGCCTCGGTCGGCACCACACCAATGGTGCGCATCGCATCAATTTCTTCGGTGATTTTCATTGTGCCGATTTGCGCGGCAAAGGCTGAACCAGACCGGCCCGCTACCATAATCGCGGTCATCAATATACCCAGTTCGCGCAAGGTCAGCCGCCCGACCAGATTGACGGTAAAGACCTCGGCCCCGAATTGGCGCAATTGCACAGCGCCTTGCTGCGCAATCACAATCCCGATCAGGAAACTCATCAACCCGATGATGCCCAGCGCGCGCACGCCGACCATGTCAAAATGTTGGACTACCGCATGAATGCGGAACCGGCGCGGGTGCAGGATCAGCTCGAATATTGCTTTCACAATCTGCCCGATGAAACCGATAAATTGCAAAAAGGTTGCGAACGCCTCCACTGTCGCTTCACCTACTTCATTGACCAGCATCAACAATCGCGGAACCGATGGGGCAGGGACTATCGGTTGCGCATCAACACCGCTGACCGCCGCGATCAGCTTTTGCGCGTCCTTATCTGCGCCGATAATCTGGGCATCATGGTCGCGCGCGGTGCGATAGATCAGCCAAGCGCCGACAGTGTCGATATGCTCGATGGCGCTGAGGTCGATACTGCTGATGCTTGCGGGCAGCTCGCGCAACCGTTCATCGAGCCTGCCGATTGCGGCGATAGCCAACGTGCCGCTGAAACGCAGCGACTGGCCGCCATCGGGCAGCGCCTCTTGGGCAAAATCGGCTGGTTCGGCCATGCGCCCTGATTGGCCTATTATGTCGGCTACTTCAAGGCGCGACTGACTTTGGCGAGTGTCAGAGGTTAGCGTCGATAAACCGTTCGGCGTCCAGCGCCGCCATACAGCCTGTTCCTGCGCTGGTCACCGCCTGCCGATAGATATGATCCATCACATCGCCGCAGGCAAACACGCCGGGGATGCTGGTTTCGGTCGCTTGGCCCTCGGCGCCGCCATGCACTTTGATATAGCCACCCGCCATATCCAGATGGCCTTCAAAGATCCCGGTATTGGGCTTGTGGCCGATGGCGATGAACACGCCGTGCAGGGTCACGTCTTCGGTCGCGCCGTCCGCCGTGGATTTGATCCGCATTCCGGTGACGCCCATTGCATCACCCAGAACTTCGTCGAGCGTGTGGTTCCATTTGATCGTGACTTTGCCCTCTTTCTCCCGCGCGAAAAGCCGGTCTTGCAGAATTTTCTCGGCCTTTAACTTGTCGCGGCGGTGCACCAACGTCACATGGCTGGCGATATTGGCGAGATACAGCGCTTCTTCAACCGCGGTATTTCCGCCGCCGATGACCGCGACCGGCTTGTTGCGATAGAAAAAGCCATCGCACGTTGCACACGCCGATACGCCTTTGCCCATGAACGCGGTTTCGCTGGGCAGGCCCAAATATTGTGCGCTCGCGCCTGTGGCGATGATAACTGCGTCAGCGGTGTAATCCCCCGCACCGCCGCTCAACGTGAAGGGGCGCTTGGAAAAATCGACCTTTTCAATATGGTCGTTTTCGATCCGCGTGCCGAAACGCTCGGCATGCTTCTTCATTCGCTCCATCAATTCCGGACCCATGACCCCTGCATCGTCGCCCGGCCAATTGTCGACCTCTGTGGTGGTCATTAACTGTCCGCCAACCTCGATGCCGGTCACAATCATCGGCGACAGGTTCGCCCGCGCGGCATAGACGGCGGCGGTGTAGCCTGCTGGCCCGGAACCTATAATGATGACAGGGGCGTGGCGATTATCGGTCATGCAAATAAATCCTTTTAGCTCTGGCAAAGGCACATAAGAGCGTACGGGCTTAGGTCCAAGCCCTTAAGGATTTTTGTCCACAAAAAGAGGCTTCCCTTAGCGGAAAGCGCAATCTATCAGACGACCGAATTCAGCGATACTCAGGGAGCCAAACATGCCAACCATCACCGTAATCGACAGGAGCGGAACTGCCCGTGACGTTCAGGCAGATAATGGCCTGTCGCTGATGGAAGTGATTCGCGATAATGGTTTCGACGAATTGTTGGCTTTGTGCGGCGGGTGCTGCAGCTGCGCGACGTGCCATGTTTATGTCGCTCCCGAATTTGCGGGCAGCCTGCCCGCGATGAGCGAAGACGAAAACGATCTGCTCGATTCGACCGATAACCGTAATGACCAGTCGCGGCTTTCGTGCCAGGTTCCTGTGACCGATGCGCTTAACGGCCTGCAGGTCACAATCGCACCCGAGGATTGATTACCCGCGCAACGCAGTCGTCATTGCTTCTGCGGTAACAGGATAGCCGAAGCCGTCGGGCACGCAGATATGCTGCACGCCGTCGCGGTCTTCGACATAAGTGAACAGCAGTTTCACCGGAAACTCGGCGGCATGGGCGGCGGTTGTTTCAAACCGGTCGAACTGGGCCAGCCGTTCCAGATTGCGCGTCGTCGGGAAGATTGCTTTCACTTCGCCGCGTTCTAGCCTGTCGAGAACACCGCTCGCGCTATCCCAAAACAAAGCCCGGTTTTCGGTGTTGTCCACGACCGCTGGTAGATGGGCATCGCCGGCATCAACCAGATAAAACCGCGTGTCGAACACCCGTGTTTCCAAGCTCGGCGGACGCCAGCGCGCCCATGGGATCAGCTGGTGCAATCGTGGCGTCCACCCGTGCGTTGCGCAGATTGCCTCCAGACTCTCGCCTGAATGCAGTGCGGCGCGTGCATCCACGCAATCCGCGGCTTCGTCGATCCCGTCGAGCGCGAGTGCTAGACCTGCCTCTTCAATGGTCTCACGGATGGCGGCTAACCGCGCTGCGGCTTCATCGACCGGCAGGCCGTGGTCAAAGTTCTGGGCAAAGGCAAAATCGGCTGGATCGACTTTGCCGCCGGGGAAAACTACTGCGCCACCGGCAAAGGCCATGCTTTTGACGCGCTCAACCATCAGGATATGCGGTGGGCCACCACCGGGATCATTGCGGAAAATTACCATTGTTGCAGCGGGCGTCGCAGGCGGCATCGCTTCGCCGGTTACGGGATGAGGCATGACTTCGTTAAACATGTGCGCCTTGCAGCATGATACGGACGCAATGCCAATGTCTATTTTATCGAAGGGTTTTGGAAACCGCCGCGTTATAGAATCGATATCATGCGCAAGATCGTTCAAACATGACAGCCCAAGCGGCCAAGACAGCGGTGGAAAGCGACGATGCGTTGATGGCGCGTATGGCTTTGCGCGATAGCAATGCGTTGCGTTTGCTTGCGGATCGCCATGCCGAAATTCCGTGGCGGATCGCCTATCGTATGCTGGCCGACCCAACAGAGGCGGAGGATGTTGCGCAAGAGGCGATGCTGCGGCTGTGGCAATATGCCGACCGGTGGCAGGCGGGTGGCTCTGGCGTTGCGGCCTGGCTGACAAGGGTGGCGACCAACGCGTGCCTCGACCGTATTCGTCGCCGCCGTTTTGTCAGCGCAGATGCTGTGCCGGAACGCGCCGATGACGGTTTGCTGGCCGACGAAGCGATTGAGCATGACGAAGTGCGCATCGCGGTCGCAGCCTGCATCGAGGCTCTGCCAGACCGGCAACGTGCGGCAGTGATTTTGACCTATTATGAGGAGCAGCAGAACAAAATGGCGGCTGACATGCTGGCTATGCAAGTGAAAGCGTTTGAATCGCTGCTGTTCCGTGCGCGGGCCTCACTGCGCGATTGCGTGGAAGGCAAAGGGGTGCGGGCATGAACAAGGCTGTCTTTCCGCTGCATATCAGTCGGGCGCTGGACCGGCTTATAGTACCCAGCTTGCCGAGCGGATTCAGCGACCGTTTGGCGGCGCGGGTTGCGTCAAGTGATCTGCTTGATGAAGCGGGAGCCGTGGATATAGAGCTGCCTGCTATGCGTCGGTCTATCGGCGCAACTGGATGGCGTCGATCAGGACGGATACTGATTGTTGCCGCCTCATTCGGTCTTGCCACGGCAACGGCGGCTGCGGCAGGCGTGTTTGGCGATCCGGTCTATATTCCGGTGGTCAGCCACGCTTTGGCCAAGGCACACATTGTCGAGATGCCAATCGAAAAGCCGCTGGCAGCAAAGCAGGCTAAGGTTGAAAAAATTCTCGACGATGGATTCAAGCCATCGGCCAAGCAAAAGGTATCGGGCAAGGATGCTGTTTTGGCGCTCATTGCCGAATTGCGCGCTGATCCTGCCTATCGCAACTTGCCAAGACGAGAGCGGCTGGAACGCGCGAAAATCGAAATCGACAAACTGCTTGCTGACGGGACGGTGCAGAAAGCCGATGTTAAAGCGGCGTGGACGCAATTGGCGAAGGAGCGAAAGGCGGCTGATAGGGTGCGAATCGAGCAAGGTCTGCCAATTGGCAAACGGCCATTGGCCGAGACTAAACAGCGCGCAAAGCCGCTAACGTCCGAACAGAAAGAAAAAGTACGCGATGCGGTGAAGCAATTGACCGAAGCGCAACGTGCTGAGGTGCAGGTCCTGCGGCAACGACGACGCGATGCCACTCTGCAAGAACGGCGTGCTGTTCAAGGCGAAATTCGCGCATTTTGGCAGCGAGTCGGAGTTCAGCCGACCGCTGAAGACACCACCAGCGAAATGCCCTAACGGCCCAAATTTATGCGAAGGTAAACAATCCGCAGTGCTGCTTGCCAGCGGATAGCCAAGCTGGCACGATACAACTGTGTGCTGAGGAGAGGCATTATGGGCATCATTGAAATCCTGGGGCTGGCGACCAGCGTGAGTTTGTTGTCGGGCTGGCGCATGTACCTAACGGTTTTTGCGACAGGGCTGGCGATGTATTTTGGCTATCTCGATTTGCCTGAAAACCTAAAAATGCTCGAGGCGTTGGCGAATCCTTGGGTGATCGGCATCGCTGGCACAGGCGCTGTGGCCGAATTTTTTGCCGACAAAGTGGCGTGGCTCGATTCCATCTGGGACGGGCTCAACACGCTGATCCGCCCGCTTGGTGGCGCGTTACTGGCCTTGGCAGTGGTCGATGCGGGTGATCCGGTCTGGCAGGTCGTGGTGTTTCTGCTAGGCGGCGGAGCGGCGCTTGCCAGCCACGCGACTAAAGCGACGACACGCGCGGCGGTGAACACCAGTCCGGAGCCTGTCAGCAACGTGATTTTGTCCACGGCGGAGGACGTTGTCACCGGTGGCCTGTTGGCGCTTGCCTTTACCAATCCAATAATCGCAGCTGCCATTGCGGTGGTTCTGCTCGCTTTGGTTATCTGGGGGCTGTTCAAAGCAAAACGGGCGTTGAAGCGGTTCCTGAATCCTGAACCGGTGGAGAGCCCGCCGCTTTAGGGGAAGCTGACGCGCAGCCCGTCGATAATGAATTGCGCCGCAAGGGCAGCCAGCAATACACCCAGCAAGCGTGTAATTACAGCCTCTGCCTTTGACCCCAGCACCCGCATGATCGGCCCTGCAGCAACCAGCGCAAGCAAGGTTAGCACCAGCACAGCGCCGAGAGCGCTCAGCACGATGATCGCGCGATCCAACCCCTGATTCTGGCTCATCAACAGCATCACCGACGCAATCGAACCCGGCCCTGCAATCATCGGCATCGCCATGGGGAAGACAGACACGTCCTCAATCTCGGGCGTTTCGATAATCTTTTGCGCGCGTTCCTCGCGCCGCTCAGTGCGTTTTTCAAAGACCATGTCGATGGCGATCAAAAACAGCATAACGCCGCCAGCGATGCGGAAACTGTTGAGTTCAATATGCAGCGCGCCGAGCAATTGTTCGCCAAACAACGCAAAGACCAGCAATATTCCCGCCGCAATCAAGGCCGCACGGATCGCCATGCTGCGCCTTTGTGCGTCGGTTGCGTCTTTGGTCAGGCTGGCATAAATCGGCGCGCAGCCCGGCGGGTCGATAACGACGAAGAATGTTACGAACGCAGAGATAAACAGGTCGAGCATTACATTGCTGCCGGTTTGGCAACCCGGTCGGTCAACACATCGTCAAAATCGACGCCATTCCAAAGGCGCACTGTTACTGTGCGGCTTTTGTCGGGGCGCAGTTGCCATTCCCAGTTCAAAGATTGATCGCGTGAGAACATCGTCTTCATCTGCACACCTTCGTCAGGCGCATTGATCGGCGCGTTGGCGCGGCCTTTGCAGCTGGCAACTTTGGTTTCGATGATTTCGGGGGTCGGCCGGGGTGCGGTCAAAGCATCGCCATGATCGAGCACCCATTTCCATTCGCCTTCGCCCATCGAATTTGCGGGCAGCCGTGGATCGGGCTTGCCCTTCTCGATCCAGAACCAGACAGTTGTGAAATAGCCGGTCGAGCCATCGGGGCGTTGCCACGCGCCAGTGGTCACGCCGGTTTTGCCGTCGCACGACATGAACGCTTTATGCGGTTGCCACTTTACCGATTTCGCTGGATCGGCGCGGCCCTTTAACCAGGTTTGCGCATCGACTGTTTCGGGGACAAACATCGTCGCCTGTTTAGCCGCAGTGTCACGGAATGCGGTCCATTGCCCCTTTTCCTGCGCCAGCCGGTTAAAGCTGATTTCAGCAGCGATAATGGCGCTGGGGTTCGCGCTTTGCGACACCGCAAAAGGGCGCGGACCTTGCTGCGTACAAGCGGACAGTGCAGCGATGGCGGCAGCGAGAGCATATTTGCGCATCAGAATCCCTTTGTTTCCGGCAGACCCGCACGGCGGTTTGCGGCGAGCAATGTGTTGTGCAACAGGCAGGCGATTGTCATCGGGCCAACGCCGCCCGGCACAGGTGTTATCGACCCCGCGACTTTGCTGGCGGCTGAATAATCCACATCGCCAACCAGCCGGGTTTTACCCTCGACGGATGACGCCACGCGGTTGATGCCGACATCGATCACGCAGGCGCCCGGTTTGATCCATTCGGCTTTGACCATTTAGGCCGCCCGACCGCAGCAACTACGATATCAGCACGGCGGACGACGTCGGCCAGATCCTGCGTCCGGCTGTGCGCGATGGTGACGGTGCAGTTGGCCGCAAGCAACAATTGCGCCACGGGTTTTCCGACCAAAATCGAACGGCCAATGACGACTGCATTTTTGCCCGAAAGGTCATCGCCCAAAACATCGCGGATCAGCATCATACAGCCAAGCGGTGTGCAGCTGACCAGCCCTGGCAATCCTGACGCCAACCGTCCGGCGCTGACGACATGCAGGCCGTCCACATCCTTGTCCGGATCAATCGCGCTGACGATGGCCATTTCGTCGAGATGTTTGGGCAACGGCAGCTGGACAAGAATACCGTCCACCGCATCATCAGCGTTTAACCGCTGCACCAATGCCACCAGTTCGTCCTGCGCTGTGTCCGCAGGTAAGCGATGTTCAAAGCTGGCCATGCCAACCTCGACGGTCTGTTTCGCCTTATTGGCGACATAAACGCGGCTGGCGGGATCATCGCCGACCAACACCACAGCGAGGCCCGGCTTGCGACCGGCGGCTGCATAAAACGCAGGAACCGCCTCTGCAATTTTGGCGCGAAGCCCAGCTGCAAAGGCTTTGCCGTCGATAGTTTTCGCTTCGGTCATTGTCGGCAGTTACAACGTGCCGCTGGCTATGCTGTTTGCCGCACCGGTCAGCAAAATCTGGATCGCGCGCATGCCGAAAATCAGGATGATCGGCGAAAAATCGATCATGCCAGTATCGGGCATAATTTTGCGGATCGGGCGCAGCACGGGGTCGAGGATCGCGTTCAACGCTTGCCAGATCGACGAAACGACATTGTTATTCAGGCTGATGACGTTGAACACCAGCAACAGGCTCAACACGAATTGGACGATCACAACGGTGGTGACCAGATCAATCAGCAACCCGAGTATTTGGATAAGCGCGTTCAGCATTTTTATCTCCGAAAAGGTATTCGTTTCCGATTAGCTGAGCGGCGTCGCTGTATCAACAGTGCAGAACAGCCAGTGCACAGCTATTTGTGGACTAGCGTTCCCGCACCGCGCGCAGTGAAGATTTCCAGCAGTGACACGTGCGGCACACGGCCATCAAGAATAACCGCCGCCTCGGTGCCGCCGTTGACCGCCTCGATGCAGGTTTCCAACTTGGGAATCATCCCGCCGGTAACAGTGCCCTCGGCGCGTAACGCCGCGATTTGTGCGGGGTTAAGGTCAGTTAGCAAATTGCCGTCCTTGTCGAGTACGCCCGCAACATCGGTGAGCAAAAACAACCGCGATGCGCCCAAAGCCGCGGCAATCGCCCCCGCCATGGTGTCAGCATTGATGTTAAACGTTTGCCCGTTTTCATCGACGCCAATCGGGGCGATAACAGGGATCATGTCTGCCGCCGAAATCGTGTCGAGGATCCGCCGGTCAATAGTTTTGGGCATGCCCACAAAGCCAAGATCCACGGCGCGTTCGATATTGCTATCGGGGTCGCGGGTGGTGCCTTCAAACTTCTCCGCAATAACAAAACCGCCATCCTTGCCGGAAATACCGACGGCACGGCCACCGGCTTGGGCAATCCAGCTAACGAGTTCTTTATTGATTGCACCCGACAAGACCATTTCGGCGATCTTTGCGGTTTCCGCATCGGTGACGCGCAAGCCATCGACAAAGTTCGATTCGACGCCCAGTTTTTTCAGCATTGCACCAATTTGCGGCCCGCCGCCGTGAACGACCACAGGGTTGATGCCCACAGCCTTTAACAGCACCACATCCTCGGCAAAATTACGTGCCGCCTCTGGATCGCCCATCGCGTGGCCGCCATATTTGATGACAAAGGTTTTGCCCG
>JANOTI010000123.1:0-16017 GCA_031416255.1 Sphingomonadales bacterium
ATCCTGTTGATGGTCGTCTTTGGCCGCTCGATCTTGCTTGTGTTTCTCGGCATCGGTTTTGTCGAATGGCTGACGATGGCGCGGGTGGTGCGGGGGCAAGTGATTGCATTGAAGCAGCGGCCCTTTGTTCTTGCCGCTGAAGCCGCAGGGTCACCAGCGCGGGCAACTTTGATCCGCCATATCCTGCCCAATGTTGCGGGCGTGGCGATTGCCTATCTGATGCTGACGGTGCCGCATGTCGTGATGATTGAAAGCTTTCTGTCGTTCCTTGGCCTTGGCGTGCAGGAACCGCTGACGTCGCTTGGTATCTTAGTCAATGAAGGTGCAGAGGAAATGGATATGAACCCGGCGGCGTTGTTGCTGCCCGGTGGGGTGCTAGTCGCTTTGATCGCATGCCTGACGATTGCGGGTGAGCGTTTTCGCGATCGGCTGGCGGATGCGGCAAGGTGAAACACCTGCCCTACCCATCCGTTCGTGCTGAGCTTGTCGAAGCACGTCTCAACTACCCGACCCGTCCTTCGACAGGCTCAGGACTAACGGTGTTTTATGATTGACGGCTATCAGGTCCAGAATCTGTCCATTCACATCGGCGAGCGCTGCATCGTTGACGGCATCAGCTTCGCCCTTGCGCCCGGCGAAATCGTTGCGCTGGCGGGAGCATCGGGAGCGGGCAAAAGCATGACCGCGATGACGCCCTTTGGTCTGAGTGCTGGGGTGGCGAGTGGATCGGCGGTGCTTGACGGTGTCGAACTGGTCGGCTTGCCGGAGCGAGACCTCAGCCGCGTTCGGGCCGAGAAAATCGGCTTTGTATTTCAACAACCGCTGACTGCGCTGACCCCGCATCGGACGGTTAAGCAGCATCTGCAAGAAGCGGCATGCCAAGCGGGTGGCATAAAGCCCGATCAAGCGGGCATGGTTGCGATGCTCGAAGCCGTTGGCTTGTCGAGGCCCGAAGAACGGCTGGCGCAATATCCGCACCGGCTTTCAGGCGGCGAGCGCCAACGTGTGCTGATCGCAGCGGCGCTGGCGCATAACCCGCAATATCTCGTCGCTGATGAGCCCGTCAGCGCGCTTGATGCTGCCTTGCGCGGAGAGATTATGGCCTTGCTCGTCCGGCTGTGCCGTGATCGCAATATGGCGATGTTGCTGGTCAGCCACGATCTGGCGGGGATACAGCATCATGCCGACCGATTGTTGTTGCTGGAGCATGGAAAAGTCGTTGAGGCGGGGTCGGCCAAGCAGGTGACGACGGCACCCGCCACTGGTTATGGCACGCGGCTAATGGCGGCAACGCCCCGCTTGTCTGAGCCCCTGACGTCATTGTCGAAGCCCGGCGACCCGGTCCTTGAGACCCAAAACGTGCATGTTCATTTCCCCAAGCCTGGCTGGCGACGCGGTCGGATTGACGCTGTAATGGATGCCAGCCTGACTTTGGCCAAAGGCGAAACGCTGGCGCTGGTCGGCGGGTCTGGTTCGGGCAAATCGACTTTGGGCCGGGCGATTGCGGGCCTTGGGCCGATGCAGTCTGGCGCTGTGTTGTGGCAAGGCGAAGCTCTGCCACAGCGCAAACGTCGAAAATCCGAGCATCGCCGCCTTATCCAACCTGTTTTTCAGGATCCGCTCGCCAGCCTCGACCCGCGCTGGACGGTGGCGGACATCATCATGGAACCGATCCGCTGGCTTTCAGGCAGCGACCGTAACAGTATGGTCGAGCGCCTGCTTAGCGAAGTAGGCTTGGATGCCGGCCACGCCACACGCAAACCCGCGTCGCTTTCTGGCGGTCAGGCCCAGCGCGTCGCCATTGCCCGCGCTTTGTCGGCCGATCCTGATATGCTGTTGCTCGATGAGGCTACTTCTGCGCTTGATCCTCTGGTGGCCGATGGCGTCGTCGGGCTATTCGATCGGCTGCAACGCGAACGCGGGCTATCGTTGCTGTTCATCACGCATGATCTGGCCCTTGCCCGCCGTGTCGCGCACCGGATTGCAGTGATGGAGGAAGGGCGGATTGTCGAATGCGCACCGCGCGAGGAACTGTTCGCTAACCCGCAGGCAGAAGCTACGAAACGGCTGATTTTAGCCAGCGGATAGCCTAGTGTAAGTCATTTCATAAGAGGCGCAGAGGAAAAGGAGGTGAAGAGGGGGGTGAATTAGCCAGTCGAAGACAGTGCCTCTCCGCGCCTCTTTTATCTCTTTCTTCTCTTATCAAAAACATTAGCAAAAGCCTTGCCGATCTAACCTAATACAGCCACAAACCCGCGCTCTAAATCCGCTTTCAAATCCTCGGCATCCTCCAGCCCGATTTGCAAGCGGATGACGGTGCCGTCGCAATTCCAACGCGTCGCGCTCCGGTATTCCTCGGGGCGCTTTGGCACCGCGAGGCTTTCAAATCCGCCCCAGCTATAGCCGATACCGAACAGGTCGAGCGCATCGACAAAGGCGCGCGCGGCTTCCCAATTGCCTTTCAGAACGAACGCGAACAGCCCAGATGATCCGGTGAAGTCGCGTTTCCAGATGCTGTGGCCGGGGCAGGAGGGCATCGCAGGGTGAAGCACGCTGGCGACCTCAGGCCGCGTATCTAACCAATGCGCAATATTAAGCGCCGCTGCTTCATGCGCCTTTAGCCGCACCGCCATTGTGCGCAGGCCGCGCGCGGCGAGATAGGCATCGTCGGGCGACAAAACTTGGCCTAGCATCTGCGCAGTAAGCTGCAGTGCTTTCCAATAATGTTTGGTCGTGGTCACACTGCCTGCCATCACATCGCTATGCCCAACAACATATTTGGTCGCAGCAAGGATCGATATGTCCACGCCCTTATCCAGCGCGGTAAAGAACAACGGCGTCGCCCAAGTATTGTCGAGCAGAGTGACGATCTCGCGCTTGTCTTTATGCGCCTTTGCCGCCGCGCAGATCGCAGGGACATCGGAGACTTCAAAGGTCAAGCTACCGGGGCTTTCCATCAGGATTGCTCGCGTGCGATCACAAAACAGCGAGGCGATCTCGGCCCCCATCAGCGGGTCGTAATAGCGAGTCTCAACACCCCAATTTTTCAAAAACCCCTCGGCAAAATGGCGGCTGGGGTCATAGGCATTGTCGCTCATCAGCAACACATCACCGGGCTTTAGCACTGCAAGCAACGCGCAGCTTATCGCCGCAACCCCCGACGGGTACAGCAACGTGCCGTGCGCACCGGGTTCCAGCTCAGTCAGCGCCTCGGCCAGCGACCATTGCGTTGGGCCGCCGCGACGCCCGTAAAAGAAATTGCCGTCAGCGTTCTGGTTCCACCCGGCTTCCAAATCAGCGACTTTATCGTACAAATGCGTACTAGCGCGCCAGACCGGTGGGTTGACCACCGGCCCGGTCAGCGCGCTGCGCCTGCCGCCCGTAACAATGCGCGTGGCAGGCTTTTGGTCGTTGTTGCGCTCGCTCAAGCTGCGCCTGTTGCCTTGGGCGTGTCTTTGTCAGCACCCCATTCGCTCCAGCTGCCGTCGTACAACGCGACGTCTTTTTTGCCGGTCAAGCGCGCGCCGAACAAGACGACTGCGGCGGTCATGCCCGAACCGCAAGTGGTAATCATCTGCTGGTCAAGGTCAACGCCAGCAGCGGTGAAGGCAGCGACGAGAGCCTCACCTTGTTTCCACGTGCCGTCGGCGTTGAACAGGTCAGCAAAGGGCAGGTTACGGCTGCCCGGGATATGGCCCGATGCCATGTCGGCGCGGGGTTCAGCATCTTCGCCGGTAAAGCGCGCTGCACCGCGGGCATCAACAACGACGGCGTCTTTGCTGTGCAGGTTGGCGAGCATATCGGCTTTGGTCCGGACGCTGCTGTCGTCTTTCCAAACGGTAAAATGGCGGTGGCGCAGTGTTGGCTTGCCGGTTTCCAGCGCGCGGCCCTCAGCTTTCCATTTGGCAATTCCGCCGTCCAGAATGGCGACGTCATGCGCGCCGAACAATGTCAGCATCCACCACGCGCGGGTCGCCGATTTGAACGGACTGTCGTCATAAACAACGATCCGGCTACCATCGCCAAGACCAAGCGATTGCATGCGGCTGGCAAATTTTTCGGCAGGGGGCAGCATGTTGGGCAGGCTGTTGTTGGTGTCTGCGATTTCGGCGATGTCCATAAAGACTGCGCCGGGAATGTGGCCGCCTTCATATTCCGCCGCGGCATTGCGGCCGGCATCGGGCATGAACCAAGTGGCATCAACAACGCGCAAATCCGATGCGCCCAGTTCTTTTGCCAACCAGTCGGTGGTTACCAGCAATTCCATAGATATTCGTCCCTTAAACCCGCGTGATGATTCTTTTTGTGCGGTGCACGATAATTGGAATTGCTGTCCTCGTCTAGGCCGCAATCGGACGGAATTGCAGTGCGCTGAACAGTTTTGGACCGCGATCTATCGGTAGGGGTTGCAGCCGCGCTGCGCCGGGGCTGCCTTCTTGTCCGACAACGCAGCTGACGCGGTAAGGTGCAACGACCCCGTCGTCAGAGGCGATGTTTATCAAAACAATCGGTGCGACAAACCGTCGTTCGCGCCAATCAAAGGCTTGCAGCGCATCGCGCGGGACTTGCATTTCCAACGTAAGCTCAATTTCCTCGCCCGGGATAACCCTCCCGAGACTTTCAATTTGTCCTGCCGCTGGATCAGAGTGAAATGCGTCAATCAACGCCTTTTGCCCGTCACAAGCCGACATCACGCGGGTACGCAATTGCAGTGATTCCAGCGCAGCATCACCGTCATAACGCACATGCAAATGGCCTTTTACGGTTAGGTTGGCGACGCTTAGACGGGCATCGGCGGGTTCGAAGCGGGCCGTTATCGCGGATGTCGCGACCACCGGCTTTGCAACTGAAGGCGGGGGCGACGCGGGAGATTGGGTTTTGACATTGGTCGGCTTTGCAACAAACACAGCAGCGCGGCGGCGTTTCCCTATCCAAAACAGGACAAAGCCCAAAACAGCAGCCAACAACGCAGCGAGCCATGGCCAATACGGGGTGTAGTTCGCAACGGGTGAAGCCTGCACTGCAGGCGCAGTTTCAACCGTTTCGCTTTCAATGATATCGGTTGGCAACGGAATATCGGTAAATCCCGGCGCACCCGTTGGCACTGTTGCCTCCGCAGGCGGAGTATCTTGCACAGGCACCCCGGCGGGCAGTTTTAGGGGCGCTGGACGCTGGGCGGGTTTTGCGGGCGGTGCAGCCGATTTGGTAACGGGCTGTGCTGCTGGCGTTTCAACCTTTTGCACAGGCTCGGCCGCTTTTTCTTTAGGCGGCGGAGTGTCGAGTCTGAAACCACCAAGATCGCCATTTTTGTCCGGCAGAGTGTCTTGCGCTGCTGCCGGGACGCCATAAAACAGTCCAGCCAACGCTAGAGCGTAAGGCCATTTTGGCATCGGAACAGTGCGCAGCTTTTGCATAATTAAGGGCAAGAATTATCCGGTTGAACCCGCCATGAATGCAGGCAAAGAATGACATGATCGGTTGCTGGCGTTAGATAGGGGGTATGACCGATAACACTCAACCTAAATTTCTGGGCCAAAACGCGGCCCTTCCCGCATCGCCTGCTGAGGCAGAATTGGATTATGTTCCCAATCCGCGCGCAGGCGAATTGTTTTTGGTACGCTTTGCTGTGCCCGAATTCACGTCGCTTTGCCCCGTGACCGGACAGCCCGATTTTGCGCATCTGGTGATTGATTATGCGCCAGACCAAACAATTGTCGAATCCAAATCACTGAAACTGTTCCTCGGCGCGTTCCGCAACCATGCCGGTTTCCACGAAGATTGCACCGTCGGCATCGGCAGGCGTCTGTTTGACGAAATGAAGCCCCAATGGCTGCGCATTGGCGGCTATTGGTATCCACGCGGTGGCATCCCCATTGATGTTTTCTGGCAATCGGGTCCGCCGCCTGCGGATTTATGGCTGACTGATCAGAACGTTGCGCCGTATCGCGGCAGAGGTTGATTGTACGATATTTACGGCAAGATGGATCATTTTCCGTTCATCAGCGTTATGTTTGGGTAAAGTTCCAATAACCGGAGAGTAATCCATGAATCGTCTTGCCAAATTATCGGTCGTCATAGTCGCCGCTGCGTTGCCGCTGGCCGCTTGCACCACCAATCCCGAAACTGGAAACAAAACCATTTCAAAATCCGTCCTTGGCGGGCTTGGTGGCGCGCTGGGCGGCTATCTGCTCGGTGATCTGATCGGCGGTAAACGTGACCGGACCGAGAAAATTCTGGGTGCCGGCATTGGCGCAGTCGCTGGCGCTGGTGTTGGCTATTATATGGATGAACAGGAAAAGAAACTGCGTCGCCAGACAGCCGGCACCGGCGTTGGTGTGACCCGCGACGGTGATCAGCTTATACTCGACATGCCGTCAGAAGTAACCTTTGCCACCGGTAGCGCCAATCTCGATCCTGCATTCCGCACGACGCTGGACCAGGTAGCCGCGACGCTGACCGAATATGAAAAAACCTCTGTCGATGTGCTTGGTCATACCGATTCGACAGGTTCGGACGCATTTAACCAGACCTTGTCGGAACAGCGTTCAAGCAGCGTTGCCAATTATCTGTCGCAACGGGGCGTGCAGCCAGTGCGGCTGGCCACCAGAGGCTATGGCGAAAGCCAGCCGCGCGCTTCAAACACAACTGTCGAAGGTCGCGCGTCCAATCGTCGTGTCGAAATACGGCTTGTGCCTGTGACAGCAAGCTAGATTGGTTCGGTTGTTTCTTCTAAGGGGCGGCAAAACATCTCCTTAGAAGGACTGACTATGCGTATCGATCTGATCCCCGCAGGCGACAATCCGCCCGACAGCCTAAACGTCCTAATCGAAGTTCCGATTGGCGGCGAGCCTGTTAAATATGAATTCGACAAGGCGTCGGGCGCATTGTTTGTTGACCGTTTTTTGCACACGCCGATGCGCTATCCGGCCAATTATGGCTTTGTTCCCCATACTTTGGGCGAGGATGGCGATCCGCTTGATGCGTTGGTTGTCGCGCGTTCACCGATCATTGCGGGCGCGGTTGTTAAGTGTCGCCCGGTCGGCGTTTTGTTGATGGAAGACGACAAGGGCGGCGATGAGAAGTTGCTTTGCGTACCGGTAAACGAGACCTTCCCCTATTATGCCGATGTCGTGACGTACAAGGATATGCCGCCGATTGTGCTGCAACAGATCGAACATTTCTTTACGCATTACAAAGACCTGGAGCCCGGAAAATGGGCCAAGCTGAACGGCTGGGGCGATGTTGATGAAGCTAAGCGCATCATCATGGAATGCGTCGCCCGTGCAACGGAGCATGACGTGTGAAGCGGGGTGCTTTGCCTTTGTTGCTTGCGGTGACGCTTACAGGCTGCGCCACACCGGAAACCCGCATTCGCACCGCTTTGGTCGATGCGGGGCTTTCCAAACCAATCGCAAGCTGCATGGCGGGGCGGATGGTGGACCGGTTATCGTTGATGCAATTGAACAAGCTGCGCGGGCTTAAGAAGCTGCAGGACAAAAATGTTCAGCAGTTGAGCATTGCGGAATTTGTAAAGCGCACCAAAGCGCTGCAAGATCCCGAAATCCTGAGTGTAGTGACGTCGTCGGGCGTGATTTGCGCCGTGGGAATTTAGAACAGCCTGATTTAACTGTTCCTCGCCAAAACCCGTTTGTACAAAATCGCTGTAGAGGCCTCTTCGACTGGTCTGCAGGCCGGCCTCGCAGGGCAAACGGAAAAGGCCTAGTTCAGCCTATCTTGACAGATAGTATGTAACAGTATAACATGACAATTGCAATCATCGGCGGAGTTCGCTGATTCGCAAGTGCTCCGCCGATGTCTGCATCCATGCAGGAAGAGGAGCTTGCATTATGAGTTATACAGAACAAAACCGCCGTCAAAATCCGATGAGCATGGTGGCCGCTATTGCCGTCAATGGCTCAATCATCATAGCCGTTGCCCTGTCACCGATGGTGGCAGGTCCGCCAAAGGACGAAAATCGAACGAAGGTTTTTGCCGTACCCGAACCAAAGATCCCGCCGCCCGACATACCAATTGATCCGGTTGTGGAACCCAAACGCTTTGACCCGATCTTTGTACCCAAAACGATATTCGAACCGCTCTCCGATGACGATGTGTTGCGCACGACCAATGATCCACCGGTGGACAAACAGGGTGCTGTCGCCGGAGAGGGAAAAGGCGATGCGACCGATTTCCAGCAACGTGTTGAAGAAACCCCTTTGTTGATTTTCACTAAAGCAAAGCGGGATTTACGGTACGCTCGGGATTTCCAGCCCAACTATCCCCCCTATTTGCTCGGCCGCGAAATTGAGGGTAGCGCAACGATCAGAGTGCTGGTTGGCACCGACGGGCGTGTACGCGAAGCTATGGTCGTCAGCGCATCACACCCGGACTTTGGCAAAGCGGCGGTGCGGCAGGCGCTAAAATCCTGGCGTTTCAAACCGGCCACGCGCGGCAACGAAGCGGTGGAGGATTGGGTGACCATCCCGGTCACATTCCAGATCACATAAATTCCAGTTCGACCGTAAAATGCGGTCCCCGGCACGGGCAGGTGTCGGGGTACTGGAATATTCGTCCGCCACTCCCTATTGAAGCAGTATGAGTTTTTTCAAAGACGTTTCTTTTGCAGGATCAGGGGCTGACCTGATCACTTTTTTGCGCACGCCCCGCCAGCACCGCTGGCTATTGGCGTTGCTGGCGTGCGGGCCGCCTGCGTTCATCATTTTGCTGTTCAATCTAGACATCTTGAAAGTCACGCAACCCGGCCCACCCGAGGTGATCTACATTGAAAGCTGGCCCGCTGATCGCAGTATAAAGGAAATTGTTGCATCGAACTTGGCCCGCCAAAAGCTGCGGGATGCGCAAGAGGCAAAAGTACGCGAAGCCTATAAAGCATTGGGCCGTGCAAGCGGTATGGATGTTGACCGGATCGAACGTGAAGCTGAAGAATCCCGGGTCCAAAAGGCACAAGCCGCTAAAGCCGCGGCGGCAACAGCGACAGCCGGAGCAGTGCAATAGCTATTGGCGCAGACGACCGGCGCATCATGGCCGCCGCTATCGCCCTTGCCGAACGCGGCATGGGGCTGACAGGCAACAACCCCTCGGTCGGCTGTATCATCGTGAAGAACGGAACAGTGATCGGCCGCGGCTGGACCCAGCCCGGTGGCCGACCGCATGCCGAGGCTGTCGCGCTGGATCAGGCCGGTGCCGCAGCCAAGGGGGCAACCATCTATGTCAGCCTGGAGCCCTGTGCGCATGACAGCGATCGCGGGCCGAGCTGTGCCGACCGTGTGGTCACAGCGAAACCGGCGCGGGTGGTTGCGGCATTATGCGATCCCGATCCGCGTACAGCCGGCAAAGGCTTTGCCCGGCTAATTGCGGCGGGCATTGTTGTGGATCAACCCGTTCTGCCTGAAGCGGCCAGCCGCAGCCTTGCTCCATTTTTGACCCGCACCGAAAAACACCGTCCGTTTGTTACGTTGAAACTCGCGACGTCGCTGGATGGCTGCATCGCCATGCGCGATGGCCGCAGCCGCTGGATCACAGGCGCCCCGGCGCGCGCCCATGCGCACCTGGAACGCGCCCGTTGCGATGCAATTTTGGTGGGCGCAACGACGGTGGCGGCTGACCAACCACAGCTTGATGTGCGGCTACCGGGGCTGGAAACCCGCAACCCGCAGCGCATCATGCTGGGCCGTGGAGTACCGCCGCAAGGATGGCAGGCGATCCGGTCTCCTCAACAGATTGCCGGCTTGGATTGCAAACATCTGCTGGTCGAAGGCGGAGCGAAAACGGCCTCAGCCTTTTTAGCCGCAGGTCTGGTTGACCGCTTGATGCTCTATCGCGCGCCAATTCTGATCGGGGGCGGGATGCCGTGCCTGTCCGATATCGGTTTGACAACGCTGGATGCCGCCCATGGCCAATGGCAATTATCCGACAGCCGCATGCTTGGCAAAGACCGGCTGGAGGTTTACGAGGCGCTATGTTTACAGGAATAATCACCGATATAGGCACCGTCCGTAACACCGATTTTCGCGGCGATCTGCGCGCCACTATTGGCTGCAGCTATGACACCGATACCATCGACATCGGCGCTTCGATTGCCTGTTCAGGCGTATGCTTGACAGTGGTGGACAAGGGCCGCGATGCCGATGGCGGATGGTTTGCGGTCGATGTTTCGGGTGAAACGCAACGCTGCACTGCGCAGGGTCAATGGAGCGAAGGACGCCGCCTGAATCTGGAACGCGCTTTGAAAGTCGGCGACGAACTGGGCGGCCATATTGTGACCGGCCATGTTGATGGCATTGGCCACATCGCATCGGTGACCCGGATAGGTGATTCGCACTGTGTGACTGTTAATTTACCCGCAGACCTTGCCGCGTTCGTGGCGGCAAAAGGATCAATCACCGTCGATGGCGTTTCGTTGACCGTCAACAGCGTGACCGACGCTGCCGATGGCACGCATTTCACTCTGAACATCATCCCGCATACATGGGATGTCACGACACTCGCCGGTTTGGCGGTCGGCAGTTCAGTCAATCTGGAGATCGACGTGCTGGCGCGTTACTTGAAACGGATGGAACAAGTCCGCGCGGTTTAGCGCCTAAAACGGCAGCCAACGCTGTTTTTTTGAAAACTTCATATAGCCGACATTAGCACCCAGCCGAAGCCCTGCGCCAACGCGGATCGGGATCAGCACAACGTCCCCGCGCCGCAGATAGCTGGCGTTAAACCCACCGACCAGATAGGCAACGCCTTCGCCCGATGGAAAACGCTTATACAGGTCTTCGCTGTCGTACAAATTATAGACGAGAACAAAGGTGCTGCCTGCATTGGCGCCGGCATCCAGCCCGATTGACGGCCCGGTCCAGTAAACCGGCTTTTGCCCCTCAACCTTGTGATTCAGCGTGCCCGATCCGTATCGAAGGCCAACGATAAAAGCACCGCCACCTTCGCGTCCGACAATATAACCATTGGGCTTGCCCTGTTTTTTCAGGATATCCTCGATCAGCTTGCCCAGCCCTTCGGCACCTTTGCCAAATACACCTTCGGCGGCTCCCAACAGGTCGTCATCCTGATAGGTTGCGGGATCCACTGTTGCTGCGGCGCTGCTGGTATCGGCAGGCAGCTGTTCTGTATCCATAACGGGTGAATCGGTAGGAATATCGGTTGTGTCTGGTGCTTCCGTTTCAGGCGGCTGGCCCAGATCGGCATCAATGGCATCATTGGGATCAATCGTCGCAATCTGCGCGCTGGCAGGGGCTGCGAGCATCAGCAAAATCGAAAACACCATCATCAGACGCGATCGGATATTGGAGCGAGAAATTATGGACACGGCAGAATCCTCCCAAATATGGGCAAACATAAAATGACAAGCTAGTGCCTATAGTGAAACCGGCACAATGAACCGGCGGTGACTCGAGTCATTATCGGGTCAGGGTGAGTCGCAGCACTAGTTTTGCTGTGCGTTGAATAAGCATTGCAGCCGCTATGGCGCCTCGCTATAGGCCCGCCAGCCGCCATTGGTATGGAGACGTGGGTGAGTGGCTGAAACCAACGGTTTGCTAAACCGTCGTACTGATAATTCGGTACCGAGGGTTCGAATCCCTCCGTCTCCGCCAACAAAAAGGGCTCCGCAGTGCGGGGCCCTTTTTGTTGGGGGAGTTGGGTAGGGTTCGAGCCCTCCGGTTCGGGGGCTTTGTATGTGCGTTGCGATTGCTGTGAAGTGTATCTTTTTTGACTGAAGTCGAAGATTATTCTGGATGCGCTGCTTCAATTCAAAGCCTTATGTTTGCCCTTCGGTCATTAAATTCCGGGATGTCTATCAAGCCAGTGGACCGTAAACTGCTACATGCTAGTGTGATTATCTGGCTTTGCTTCGGTGCATCTGTTCACCATTCTGCTCAGAGGATACAATATATGCGACTTACCACTCTGCTTGCGATTTCGACTGCAATCGCAACGCCTGCATTTGCACAGTCGCAAGATCCCGCCGCCCTCGCCGCTGCAACCGAGGCGCAAATGACGGATGATGAGCGCGTAATCCTGACCAACGGCGTTATGCCTTTACCCTTTTTTCCGGGCACACCTGTTCCCGAAGGCTCGGTCCCGGGCGCCGGGTTTATTCCAGGAATCCCCCGTCTGGGCATCCCCAATCTGACCGAAACCGATGCAAGTCTCGGCGTGTCTTACGTGATGGGCTTGCGCGGCAAAGAGGGTGCAACGGCGTTGCCTTCGGGCACAGCAATGGGTGCGACATGGAATGCGGAACTGCTCCGTCAAGGCGGCGTTATGATTGGCGGCGAAGCGCGAGCTAAAGGATTTAATGTTTTGTTGGCGGGCGGCGTTAATTTGATGCGCGATCCCCGCAATGGCCGGACTTTTGAATATTTGGGCGAAGATCCGCTTCATTCCGGACTGCTGGGCGGCGCAGCGATTGCCGGTATCCAGTCCAACAACATCATTTCTACAATCAAACATTTTGCGCTGAACGGTCAAGAAACAGCGCGCCATTCAGTGAATTCTATCATCAGTGATGCAAGCGCGCGTGAGAGTGATCTTCTGGCGTTCCAAATAGCCATTGAAAAGGGTCAGCCAGGTTCAGTGATGTGCGCCTATAACCGCGTCAACGGCGCGCAGGCCTGCGGCAGCGACTATTTGCTCAATCAAGTTTTGAAAAAAGACTGGGGCTATAAAGGATTTGTGATGTCCGATTGGGGCGCAGTGCACAGCCTGGATTTTGCCATCAAAGGCCTGGATCAGCAATCCGGCGCGCAGTTGGATCCCAAAGTATTTTTTGGTGACGAATTGAAAGCGGCAGCGGATAACGATCCCGCTTACCGCGAGCGTTTGACCGATATGAACCGCCGGATATTGTACGCGATCTATGCGGCCGGTCTGGATAAAAATCCGGTGCAGCCCGGCGGTGTGATTGACCGGAAAGCCAACGCAGCTGTCGCTGAAACCGTTGCTAAACAGGGGATCGTATTATTGCGAAACCGCGGCAGCGCATTGCCTTTGGCAACGTCTGCAAAAAGCATCGCGGTTATTGGCGGATATGCCGATACAGGCATATTGTCGGGTGGTGGATCCAGCCAGGTGCACAGTGATGGAGGCGCAGTAGCGACTGTATCCCTGGGCGGTTCCGGCCCATTTTCAGCGCTGATTTCGGAACAATATCATCGCGGTTCATCGCCGCTGGATGCTATTAAATCCCGGGCCAAGAATGCAAAGGTAACATTTCGCACTGGGTTTTATATCACCGACGCAGTTGAAAGTGCGAAAAAGGCCGATGTCGCCATCGTTTTTGCCAACCAGTGGCAGACCGAGGGGCTGGACCAGCCCGACCTATCGCTGCCGCGTGGTCAGGATGCGTTGATTGCAGCTGTTGCTGCAGCGAATCCTAACACTATCGTCGTGTTGCAAACGGGCAGCGCTGTAACCATGCCCTGGCTCGATCAAACGGCTGCGGTTGTTGAGGCATGGTATTCGGGTACGCAAGGCGGTGAAGCGATCGCATCGGTGCTGTTCGGCGAAACCAATCCTAGCGGCCGCCTCCCCATTACTTTTCCGGCCAGCACAAATGACCTTCCACGGCCAAAGCTAGACGGTAGCGATGCCGTAGAACCTGATTTCCAAGGGCGGTCGGGGGCCGATCTTAAACTTGAAGCCAATTTCGACATTGAAGGCTCAGACCTTGGCTACCGATGGAATGCGCGTGAAGGCAAAAAGGCGCTTTTCCCCTTCGGTTTTGGCCTTAGCTACACCAGTTTCAGCCATTCAGGTTTGAAAATCTCGGCGGGCAAAACGATCAATGCGACGTTCGCTGTGACTAATAATGGTGCGAAAGCCGGTGCAGATGTCCCTCAGCTCTATCTGGTATCCGCAAACGGCCAAAACAAACTCCGTCTGGCAGCCTTTGACCGTGTCGAGCTTTCTGCAGGAGCCTCAAAGACGATCACTGTCACGATTGAACCGCGCATTCTGGCGGAATGGGAACGTGGCAAATGGAATATCGCGGCGGGTCTTTATGGCTTCGCACTTGGAACCTCCGCAGAGGCGCTTGGGCCTGTACAGATGGTTAAACTCGGCGCGCGTTCTTGGGGACCGTAAACAGCAGAGCATTATTATGCTGGTTCTAATTATGAATTGCAGCCTTCCGGCGTGTGGGAAGAACCAATCTGCTCTGGCCTTACCCATCTGCAAAATGGCAAGCGCTTAAAAGTGGGGTACCAGAAGGTCGCCAAAAAAATTTGAAAGAATGGTGCCGGCTACAAGATTCGAACTCGTGACCCCCTGATTACAAATCAGGTGCTCTACCAACTGAGCTAAGCCGGCGTGCCTATGTGTTCAGGCATCGTGCGACGCCCATTGCCTCAACTTACGCCAAAGGTCCAGCCCTCTGTTTGCGCAATTTTATCGGTCATTAACTTTGGCTGCCAAAATTGCCGGTTGATGGCGGCTTTGGCCAGCCATGCAGCAGTCAGCAGCGCATCGGTGCTGTGGTCGTCATAGCGGTTAAGCGTGGCTGGCGCGGGCGTGCCAAGAGTGGCGAAAGCGGTGTTGAGCGTCGCTTGGTCGCGAATCTTGCTGCGACCTTTTGGGAGCTGCGCTGCGCTGGCCGCGATGCTGGTGTAGATTTCGGCGATAACTGGGCCGTGGTCTGGCATCGGATCGAACGGCCAGACAGGGATGATACCGCGTAGCCGGTGGAGAAGGCGCATCCCCGTCAGGCTGGATTTGCCGACCTGCGCTGCGCCGACAAGGTTCAGGCAGCTATACGGGCGCGCAGACATTTGGGTGCGCGATTCGCCTTCGACAACGCGCAGGCGGCCGGATTTCTCCACGCCGTAACGGTCGCCCAATTGCCCCTGATGGCGAAAATAACGCGACAGTTCGCGGTGTGCGACAAAGCTGTTAGCCGCCAAATGCGAGTCGGAACTGCATAATTCATCAACCAACTGCCACAAATCGGTGGCGGATTGCGGGCTATGCTCCCATTCAGGAAAGTATGCCCCGGTATCGGCAAAGGGGAAACCCATTGACAGGTCGAACCCGATCAGCATGTCGGATTGTCTGTCCGCTGCTTTCATCAGCCAGTGCAGCACATCGTTGCGGCTCCAGTGGTTCGTGGTTGGGATATGCAGCTGCGGGGCTTCACCGGCGCGACAGCTGGCCAGCGCAATGCCTTTGGGCCGCTCCACATTTTGGCCCGACCAGTCAAATACTGCAAATTCACCGAATATCCGCATCCATCCATCTGGCGGCTTCTGCGGCAAAAGAAAAGGGCGAGGCCAACGGCCCCGCCCCAAGATTGCATGTTAGTTGTGCTTATTTCTTTCGAGCAGGCGCCTTTGCCGCTGGCGCACGCTTTACCGTTTTGGCGGCCAAAGGTGCGATTGGTTTTGGCGCTGCTGGTTTTGGTGCAGGAGCACGCAGGTCTTTCAACGCCTGCGCCGCTGCATCGCGTCCACCAAGGCCAAACGCGAGCGCAAAGGCAACCGCTGCACCGATGGCAAGAGCGCCAAAGGCATAATCAACGATCAAGCCACCAATCGCCATCTGTTTCAGCCCTATAAAGACGAACAGGCCGACGGTGATCCAATAGGTTACATTGGATGCAATGCCGGGTCCGGTCGCGTCTGCAATCAGATTGCGCAGGATATTGGCAATCAGCACTCCCAGCGCAATCAACACGGCGCCGAACACCACATTGCCCGCCTGTGCCAACACCGTTTCAAGGATATTGGTCAATTGCGGAAAGCCGAGCATGTTGGTCGCTGCAATGGCAAAGAACACCATGATCGCGATGGTAACAATCGCGGCAATAACGCCCGATGCGTCCCGTCCTGCTGGCAATATGCCCAGTTCATTGATCGCACGATCAGCACCAAGGCTTGGCAAAATGTCGCGGATCAGGCCTGCGACCCAGCGCGAAATCACAAAGCCAAGGCCTAGCAACAGGCACGAACCGATGATCAGCGGAATGGCCTTAAACACCATATTCAACAGGTTCATTGC
>JANOTI010000124.1:0-2139 GCA_031416255.1 Sphingomonadales bacterium
GAACATCGGCGTTAAAACTGTTTTCAATTTCGATCCCGGCGACATTTTCCAGCGCCAGCGAGTTGCGCACAATGATGTTGTCAGATTGGCCGACATAGATGCCCGCATCGGACGCGCCGCGCACCATTACGTTGTCGATCAGCACATCTTTGCTCTCGACCGGATAGATGCCATAGGCACCATTAGTTTCTTTCGGCCCGCCGGTCCATTCAACGCGCAACTTGAAATAGACGATGCGGTCGGCACCTTTGGATTTAATACCGTCGCCTTTGCTGTTCTCCACAGCAAAGTCGCGCAGGACAACATCGTCGGATGTGACCAACAGCCCCTCACCCGCGCCCAACTGTCCGGTAAAGTCGAGCACGGTTTTGGCCGCACCTTTGCCTTTGACGGTCACCTTGGCAACATCTAAAGACAGGCCATCAGTCAGCGCAAAGCGTCCCTCGCCCAGCTGAACAGTGTCACCCGGCTCGGCAAGAATCAAAGCTTCTTGCAGCTTTGCTTGCGCGTCGGCAGTCGCCTCGACAGTGATAGTTTTTGCCGCAATCGGCGTGGAAAGCGCGGCTATTGCCGCTGCTGTTGCGATTATTATAATCCTCATGTTCTGCAGAATGCATCATGAATACGCGATTGCCAAGGGCATTGCTCTCTTCATGCCCAAAGAAATGTAAAAGAGGCGAGAGGGAAAGAGGGGGTGGAGTTTTCAGCTGTCCCCTCATATCCTCTTTCCTCCTTTACATCTATTCCGAGTTTGTGATGCAAAGACATGGCTAGAGTTTCAGGGCGTGTCGCTCAAAATCCACTCGACGCCCGCATCGGCATGGATCTCCGCACTGTCGTAAATCGGCAGGATGTTCGCTTTGGTATCGACCAGCATGCCCAATTCAGTGCAGCCCAACACCACAGCGTCGGCGCCATCCTTGTCAATTTCGGTAATCAGCGTTTTCAATGCGCGCTCAGAATTGCGTACAACTTGCCCCGCCATCAGTTCTTCATAGATGATACGGTCAAGCTCATCGACGTCACCCGCTTCCCAGGGCAGTAACGTGACACCGTGCTTGACGAGCCGTTGGCGATACCAGCTTTCGGCCATGACATTGCGCGTGCCGATCAACGCCGCAGACTTCACGCCGTCGGCTTTCATCTTTTGCCCTACCGCATCGGCGATATGGATGACCTGCACCGATACAGCGTCGGCAACCTGGGCATGAACCTTGTGCATGCTGTTCGCACCGATCAGGATCGCGGTCGCACCGCCATCTTCTAGGCGCTTGGCCGAAGTGACAAGCGACTCTGCAACATGGTCCCAATCCTGTTCGCTGGTCGCTTTTGCCAGATCGCAGAAGTTCAGATTGTCGATCATCATCGGCGCGCTGCACAGACCGTCTGATCGGCGCGCGACTTGTTTGTTGATCCGGCGGTAATAAAATTCGGTGGAATACCAGCTCATTCCACCGATCAAGCCCAATTTACGCATGCTGTCACCCTGTCATCATAACGCTTCGTCCCCCCCGCGAAGGCGGGGGCCATCACCGGCTGCTGAAATTTATACGGTCGGTGATGGATTCCCGCCTTCGCGCGAGTGACGAAATTGTGTTGTTGTTAGATCGGGCCTTAGCCTGAAGGGCGTCAGTGCTGCAAGGCCTTGACGATATCGTCCACCATCTTCTTGGCATCGGCCAGCAGCATCATCGTCTGGTCCATATAGAACACGTCGTTATCGACACCGGCATAGCCCACACCGCCCATGCTGCGCTTGATGAAAAAGACGGTTTTGGCCTTGTCCACATCGAACACTGGCATGCCATAAATCGGGGATGTCTTATCAGTTTTTGCCGCCGGATTGACCACGTCGTTCGCGCCGATAATGAACGCAACATCGGTTTGCGCAAATTCGCTGTTGATGTCTTCCAGCTCGAACACCTCGTCATACGGCACATTGGCCTCGGCGAGCAGTACGTTCATGTGGCCGGGCATACGGCCAGCAACGGGGTGGATGGCGTATTTGACCTTCACGCCTTCGCGTTTCAATACATCGGCCATTTCGCGCAAAGCATGCTGTGCCTGCGCTACCGCCATACCGTATCCGGGGACGATGATAACGCTTTCGGCTTGCTTCATCATGTACGCCGCGTCTTC
>JANOTI010000125.1:0-12484 GCA_031416255.1 Sphingomonadales bacterium
AATTTCGACCACATAATTAGCCGCCACAGGCTTTGCGCGAGGCGGTGTTACGGTTCGGTTATCGGCATGGACAGAAACCTTTTTGTTGACAGCTTCTTGATTGGTAAGCGACCGTGCACTGCCGCCATCGGGCATCTTGACCACTTCTAATGCGCGTGCACGATTGGCAAGGCGACGCAGAAACCCGCGTTCTTCCAATGCACCGATCAAACGATGAACACCCGACTTGCTTTTGAGGTCGAGCGCTTCTTTCATTTCTTCGAAAGATGGCGAAATACCACTGGCCTCAAGCCGTTCGTGGATGAAGAGGAGAAGTGAGTGCTGTTTTGAAGTCAACATGGTTTGTTCCCGTACCATTGAACAGATGTGGAACAGTTAGGAAACAAATGGGGGTGTTGTCAAGTACGCATCGATGAATAATGGATCACCCAGCCAGCGGATAATATTCTGCATCCGCGAATTGAGGGGCCTCAGCTGTTTCAATACCTCTGATTATCAATGCGTTAGACGTTGATAAAGCAGCCAGCATGGCACTGTCATTGATGCCGGCGGGCATCAATAATCCATCAATCAGCGCCGCCCGTTGATGGTCCAAACGCGGGCCATTGGCGGGTAGGGCTACCCCCAGCTTTGCGGTGAGTCGTTTTGGCCGAGGATCAGACGCGCCGCTTAAATGCCGAATAAGCGGTAGCAGGAGGAGAAATGCAGTCACAAATGCCGATACCGGATTGCCCGGTAGTCCAAGTACAACCGCATCGTTCAGACGCCCTGCGATAACTGGCTTTCCGGGGCGCATCGCAATTTTCCAGAAATCAATCTCGCCACCAGCTGCTTTCAAAGCGGGAATGATTAGGTCATGGTCCCCTACCGACGCACCCCCGGTAGTGACAATGATATCATAATCCCGAAGCGCCGCCAATTGGTCCGTTAGCAATTGCAGATCATCAGCAACCGCCGGCAGTATTTTCAGATCCACAGGCATACCATCCAGCATTGCAGCCAACATAATGTCATTGGATGACGGTATTTGATCGTCAGCACATGGCTCGCCCAGCGGAACCAGCTCGTCACCGGTTGAAAGGATCGCGACCTTTATCCGGCGCCGCGCAGATACACTTGCGTGCCCTGCCATCGCCGCCAAAGCAATGTGCCTTGCGTGCAATGGTGCGCCCAAAGGAACCACTACTGAACCGGCGACAAAATCGCCTCCCGCTGTGCGTATGTGTTTTCCGCTTTTTTGCGGAGGATTGGCGGTTAAACCTAGCGCATCCCCGTCGCGGACGACGTCTTCCTGCATGATAACCGTATCGGCGCCATCAGGAACGATGGCTCCGGTGAAAATTCTGACACCCTCATTGGGTCCAACCGATCCTGAAAAACGCCGACCGGCCAGGCTTTCGCCAATGATGGTCCACGGCCCCGCACTATCGGCAAAGCGGACCGCATATCCATCCATTGCTGACAAATCGCGCATCGGTTGTGTCCGCAGTGCAAGCACATCCTCTGCCGCCCAGCGACCAACGGCTTTGGCTAGGGGTAAATGCTCGATCTCGACAGGCGCCTTTAAAGCAAATATCCGCGCCTGTGCTTCTTCAAGAAGGATCATGACGCGTGCCAGTCACCAGACTTGCCGCCGCTTTTTGACAGCAACCGGACATCGCCGATCACCATATTTTTATCGATCGCTTTGGCCATGTCATAGATCGTCAACAGCGCAATTGTGGCAGCGGTTAATGCCTCCATCTCAACACCGGTTTGTCCGGTAAGGCGGGCGAGGGCCGTTACGCGAATTGAGGTCGGTTCAAATTCGAAATCGACCGACACTTTCGACAGCATCAATGGATGGCAAAGCGGAATAAGCTCGCTCGTCTTCTTTGCCGCCATAATGCCAGCAATCCGCGATGTGGCAAGGACATCGCCTTTCTGCACTGCGCCGGCTTTAATGGTTATCAGTGCCTCGGGGGACATAGTGATACAGCCCTCTGCCGTTGCCTCCCGTACCGTCGCCGCTTTCGCCGATATATCGACCATCGCAGCATTGCCGGCATCGTCGAGATGCGTCAGCTTGGTCATAGACCTGTCAGCAAAGCACGCGTCGCGGCTTCGACGTCATCGTGCCGCATCAGGCTTTCGCCAACCAGAAATGTCTGCACACCGGTTCTCGCCATGCGCAGACAATCGGCATAAGTGGAAATACCGCTCTCGCAGACCAGCAACACATCAGGCGGCACCATATTGGCAAGGCGCTCAGTCGTCGCCAGATCGACTTCGAACGTTTTCAAATTGCGATTGTTCACGCCGATCAACCGTGATTGCAAATGGATGAGCGCACGCTCCATTTCGGTCTCGTCATGCACTTCGACCAGAACATCAAGGTTCTCGTCGAGCGCTGCGGATTCAATTTCAGCCATCAGCCCATCATCCAGCGCCGCGACGATAATCAAAATCGCATCCGCGCCCATTGCTCGCGCCTCGGCACACTGCCACGGATCAACCATGAAATCCTTGCGGAGCACGGGCAAAGTACAGGCCGAACGTGCAGCGACCAGATACTCCTCAGCTCCCTGAAAATACGGTGCATCGGTTAGGACCGACAAACAAGCCGCTCCTCCCGCTTGATACGCGGCGGCATGCGAAGCAGGATCGAAATCAGCGCGGATCAGGCCTTTCGATGGGCTGGCCTTTTTAATCTCTGCTATCAAAGAAAAACCGGTGGCTGCTTTGGCGCGTAGAGCAGCCTCGAAGCCGCGCATAGGCGAAGGCGTCGCCCAATGCGACAGGCCAAGCGGCTTGCGGGCGGTTACTTCGATGCGCTTTGTGGCGCAGATTTCGGCGAGTTTATCCGTCATTAAAATTGCACCCAACAATCCAGCAATGCTTTTGCCAGTCCTTTGTCGATGGCTTCCGCTGCTTCTTCGGTGCCGGATTGCCAGTCATCAGCATGGCCAGCGACCATTAAAGCAGCAGCCGAGTTAAACAGCACTGCATCGCGGTATGCTCCAGTCTCTCCGTTGAGTAAACGCAGCAACGCGGCGGCGTTGTGTTGCGCATCGCCGCCCCGCAACGCTTCGATAGGGTGGCAGGGTAGGCCTGCAATTTCAGGCGTGATGCGTTCCCCCATTTTGCCGAGGCGAATAACCGAACTCGCGCCTGATATCGAAAGCTCGTCCAACGGTTCGTCGCCTGCAACCAGCATAGCATCTTCATAGCCCAGCATAACCAAAGCATCCGCATACACCGGCAAAAAATCTGGCCGCGCTACGCCGATCAACTGGCGCTTTACGCCTGCAGGGTTAGCCGCAGGGCCGGTGAGGTTAAAGATCGTGCGTCGCCCGATTTCTTTGCGGATGGGGGCTAGTTTGCTAAGCGCAGGATGATATTTCTGTGCAAACAAAAAGCAGATACCAAGATCGTTAAGGCAGTCTTCTGCTGTCTCCATCGCCCGGTTGAGATTAAGGCCAAGCGCCTCGAGTGTATCCGCCGCGCCTGCTTTGGATGAGGCTGCGCGGTTGCCGTGCTTGGCCACAGGTACATCGCAAGCCGCGACTACAATCGCGACAGCGGTGGAGATGTTCAGGCTGTGCGCGCCATCGCCGCCCGTTCCGCATACGTCAATCGCGCCATCTGGAGCGTTGATCCGGATCATGCGGCTGCGCATAGCGCGAACTGCACCGGCTATTTCCTCTGCGCTTTCGTCACGGTCGGACATTTCGATAAGTATCGATTTGATCGCCGCGTCCGACATTTCGCCATCGAGCATTTGGCCGAATACGGTTTCGGATTCTGACAGGGTTAAACGCACACCCGCCCCTTTGGCGTCATACCCGCCGCGCGCATAAAGTTCGCTAGCATCGCATGGCCATGCTCGGTGGCGATGCTTTCAGGGTGGAATTGCACGCTGTGAATGGGCAACGAAACGTGACGGAAAGCCATCACATGGCCGTCATCGGACGTTGCATTTACGATCAGCTCCGCCGGAATATCCTCGACGATCAATGAGTGATAGCGCGTCGCGGTGAACGGCGAGGGCAGGCCAGCAAATAGCCCACTGCCATCATGGCTGACAGGAGATGTTTTGCCGTGCATCAACCCGCCGCGCACGACTTTACCGCCAAAATGCTGTCCGATGGTTTGATGGCCAAGACAGACGCCTAGCAACGGCTTCTTTGCCACTGCACAGGCCGCAACCAGATCAAGGCTGATGCCCGCTTCATTGGGGGTGCAAGGGCCGGGAGAGATCAGAAAAGCCTGCGCGCCAGACGATAAGGCCTGTCCTGCCGAGATCGCATCGTTGCGCACAACCTCAACCTCGGCGCCCAGTTCCATCAAATAATGAACGAGGTTCCAAGTGAAGCTGTCGTAATTGTCGATGACCAGGATGCGGTTGTTAGTCATTGCCCAAATCCAGCCTCTCCGGCGACACGCACAGCTTCCCGCGCAGCCGCGATCAACGCCCCCGCCTTCGCCTGGCACTCACGCTGTTCGTATTCGGGGTCGCTGTCGGCGACGATACCGGCACCTGCTTGTATATGCAGCACGCCGTCTTTGACGATACCGGTGCGCAACACGATGCAGCTGTCCATATTACCGTCGGGCGAAAAATAGCCGACGCCGCCGGCATAAGCTCCGCGGGTTTCGGGTTCCAGTTCGGCGATGATTTCACAAGCACGCACTTTGGGTGCGCCTGAAACGGTGCCAGCCGGAAAGCCTGCGAACAATGCGTCGAGCGCGTCTTTGCCTTTAGCAAGTTTCCCGACCACGTTCGATACGATGTGCATCACATGGCTGTAGAATTCGACCATGTAACTGTCGGTGACGGTTACGCTGCCGCCTTCGGTCACGCGGCCGACATCGTTGCGGCCTAGATCGAGCAGCATTAAATGTTCGGCCCGTTCTTTGGGATCGGAAAGCAAGCTATCACGGTTTATGGCGTCCTCCAGCGCAGTTTTTCCGCGTGGACGGGTGCCCGCAATGGGCCGGATGGTGACTTCGCCATCACGAAGCCGGACCAGTATTTCAGGACTTGATCCGGTTAAGGCAAAGCCGGGCATATCGAGATGGTACAGAAACGGCGAAGGGTTAATCCGGCGCAGTGCGCGGTACAAATCAAATGCAGGAAGCGGGAAGGGCAAAGTAAAGCGCTGCGCAAGCACAACCTGAAAAATGTCGCCCGCCGCGATATAGTCCTTCGCCTTAAGGACCATTTGTTCATAGCGTGAGGGCGGGACAACGGGTTGAGGATCGGGAAGCACAGGCAACTCGGCAGATTGAACTTTTGTCGGAACAGGCAGCGCCAATTTAGCCGCCACACCCTCAATCCGTTCCAATGCGCGTTCGACCAGCTGGCCGGCATTGCCGCCTTCGGGCCAGATTGGCGAAGCGATATAAAGACGGTCGGCAAGACGATCAAAAACCAGAACCACCGTTGGCCGCACAAACATCATGTCGGGCAAACCGATGGGATTGGCGGGAGGGCGCGGCAGTTTTTCAACCAGCCCGATGGTTTCATAGCCAAAATTTCCGACGAGGCAGGCAAAGGCAGGCGGCAACTCCGCAGGCATATCGATCCGGCACGCTTCGACTAACGCACGCAACGTGGACAGCGTATCGGTTTCAGATGCGGCATAGGCAGTGCGGTCGGTTAACCAGTGGCGGTTGATTTCCGCCTTTGCGCCTTCGGCCCGAAACACCAGATCGGGCGCGATACCGATCAGACTGTAGCGCCCACGCACTGCACCGCCTTCCACCGATTCCAAGATGAAATCGCCGCGGCCTTCTTCAAAAAGTTTAAGCGCAGCGGATACCGGGGTTTCGGTATCCGCAATCATTTCGCGCCAGACAATGGCAGACTTACCCGCCCCTATTTGCCGATATGCAATGGCATCATGATGTCGGAAGCGGCTGTCCATTGCACAGTGTCAAGGTTGGTTCTTGCCGGTCATGCTGTCACGAAGCGTTTTGATTGAGCCCTTGTTCAGCTCGACCCCGATTTCAGCTTTGGCAGCCAATATCAGCTGCGCTGCATATTCTTGCGATAGCAAAGTTTGCAGTTCGGCTCTGTTGCTTTCCAGCCGCTCTGTATCGCCGCTGGCATCGCCGCGAATGACCTCGTTGAGCTGTACAACAAACCAGCCACGGTCCCCGGCTGCCTGAATAGATTTGGCGGTGCCCATTTTCATCGCAAACATCAGCGCCAATGGCGGAGGCACTTGGCCCTGTTGGCTGGCTTTGTTCAAATCGCCGCGGGTGCTGTTGATGGTTTCGATTTTTGCGCCAGCGGCTCCCGCAGCGGTGAGAGCTGCGCTTAGGCTTTGGCCTCCAAGGACGGCTTTACGAATTTGCTCGGCAACGATTTTTGCTTTCTTATTGCCTTCCGACATGGCCCATTGTTGCAGTACGATGTTTTTGATTTCGGCCAGCGGAGCAGGCGCCGCTTCGTCAAAATCGGCGATCGAGACCAAAGCGAAGCGCTTTCCATCCTCTATTTCAATCAACTGCGCAGAACCGTCGGTTTCCATTTCGAACGCGTTAGGAAGGATTTTCTGCATTTCAGCTATTGGTTTATAGCCGGGATTTGCCGTGTTCTGGCCATTGGCCAGCAATTTTGGCGAAGTTTCAACTTTAAGCCCTTGTCCCTTGGCAATATCCGCAAGGGTTGAGCCTTCGTCAAAGGCATTTTCGATTTCAGCTGTCAGATCACCGAGCAGCTCCAGCTTCTTTTGCTCTTTCAACTCCGCCGCGATTTCTGCGCTTACGGCGGTTAAAGGTCGTGCAGCGATATTGTTGATTGCGGAAATGCTGACCACATAATAGCCTAATGAGCCGCGGGCAGGGACCGACACGCCGCTTTGCACGCCCGCAAACACGGCATCACTAACCGCTTTGGATGCGCTTTTTGATAGAGTGTCGCGGGTTGCGCCAGCTGTCCGCGTTACGCTTAAGCCCAATTCCTGTGCGACCGCATCAATCGACTTTCCGCCGGTTATTTTGTCCGATGCTGCTTTTGCAGCAGCTTGTGTCGGGAAGACCAGCTGAGCGATATCCCGCGCTTGTGTAGCCGTATATTTGCCAGCATTTTCCTTGTAAAAGACTGCAATCTCTTCGGTTGAGGGGGCCGCTTTGGCATCAACAACGGACGCGTCGAACAAAGCATAGGAAATAGCGCGCTTTTCTGGAACGGTGTAGCGCACCGAATTGGCGCGGTAATATTGGCTGAGCACAGCGTCGGACGGCGGGCTTGTAGGGATGAACGCAGAGGATGATATGATTGCAACTTGGCCTGCACGCTTTTCCAGATCAAGCGACGCATAGGGCAATGCCATACCGGCAGGCGCCTTCGCTCCGGGGGCTGCTGTTGACAGCAATTGCCGTGCATAAAAATTCTGGCGAAAATCATCCCGCACCATTTTTTCTGTCAGGCTGAGGTTTTGCAGGAAAGCGGCAAACGCTGCTTGGTTAAACTTGCCGTCGCTGCCGACAGCACCCGGGATTTTCAAGATTTCTTGATTGATCAGCTTTTCGCTAACAGACACGCCATATTCCGAACCAAACAAAGCCAGTGCATACCGGTTGACCAGCTGTTCTAATGTACTGTCCAATCCGCCGCTATCAACAAAGCGCGATCGATCCAGCGTTGGATTTTGCCGCTGTTCAGCACGCAAGCGGTTCTCGACAGAATCTTGCAGTTCCCCCAGACCGATTTTCTGGCTGCCGACTTGGGCCACATGGCCTTGGCTTAATCCGCCAAAGCTGCCGGAGCCCGTTACATCGCCTAAAGCAAACGCCAAACCGATGAGCGCGACAAAAATCAAAGCGAAAACTGCACCCACGCGCGAGTTGAAAAGTCTGCGGAAAAAACTGATCATGATGTGTCCGGTATATTAAAGCTTGCCAGCCTTTAGGCGGCAAGCTGTGCGCGATCAAGCAGGCCAATATAATTTCTGCTGTTTGCTATCAGAATACAAATGCCTGGGAACGCTACCTTGAATGTGCGCGTCACCCGTGTAAGCGTGCATTAAATTATGGAGTGGGGAAATATGGCAGCGAATTGGGGCGATCAGGCATTGGATGCGGTGAGCAAAATATTGTCGCCCAATGGTCCAGCTGTCGAAGCCATGGCCAACAGCTACACTCCCACCGATTTCAGCGTGCACTTTTTCTTGCAACTGGCTTTGATCCTTATCGCCTGCCGCATCGTGGGCTGGGTCGGACGAAAGTTTTTGGCGCAGCCGCAGGTGGTGGGCGAAATGATTGCCGGCGTTGTGCTGGGGCCGTCGTTGTTTGGCTTGCTGTTGCCGGATGTTCAATCGGCGATCTTTCCGCAGGCTACCAAAAATGTGCTGTATTCTGGCGCGCAGTTGGGCGTCGGGCTTTATATGTTTCTGGTCGGCACGACGTTGCGGCTCGACCATTTTCAATCAAAGGCCAAAAGCGCGGTTGGCGTGTCTGCTGCCGGGATCATTGCGCCCTTTTTGATAGCCGTTGCGATTACGCCGTTTTTGCTGACTGTTCCCGGCCTGTTTGCCGATGGAATTTCAACCGCAAACGCAACCCTGTTTATGGGGGCTTGTATTGCCTTAACGGCTTTCCCGATGCTTGCGCGGATTATCAACGAACGCGGGCTGGCCAATAGCTCGCTGGGGACGTTGTCACTGACCGCCGGAGCCTTTGACGACGCAGTATCCTGGTGTGTTCTGGCCATTGTGCTGGCGACTTTCGGGGCAGGGCCGGGGGTTGCAGTGCTGGCGATTGGCGGAGGGCTTGCCTACACATTGTTTATCATGCTGTTCGGCAAAAGATTGCTCGCCCCGCTTGGCCGTATGGTCGAGCGCGAAGGGGAGATGAGCACGACAGTGTTGGGGATCACGCTAGCGTTGTTCTGCACGTCTGCCTTTATTATGGATGCAGTGGGCATCCACGCGATTTTTGGCGGTTTCATTCTAGGTACAGTCATGCCGCGCGGCTTGTTTGCCGAGGAACTGAAACGCAAAGTCGAACCGTTGGCGGTCGTCTTGCTGCTACCGATGTTTTTCACCTATTCGGGTCTGAATACGCGGATGGATATGGTCAACACACTACCGTTGCTGTTGATTGCGTTGGGGATATTGGCAGCATCCATCTTGGCAAAATTTGGTGCGTGTTGGGCCGCTGCCCGAATCTCTGGCGAGGATAACCGCACAGCCCTAGGCATTGGTGCGCTGATGAACTCGCGTGGGTTGATGGAGCTCATCATCATAAACATCGGCCTGCAAAAGGGCATTATCGGGCCGACCTTGTTTTCGATGATGGTGTTGATGGCAATTGTTACGACGATGATGGCGGGGCCGTTGTTTGAATTGGTCTATGGCCGAAAGGCACGGGAGAGCGGCGAGTTGGAAACATTGCATCCCAAAAACGCGACGGTAACCTGACAGTTTGGCATTCCCGTGTGAATTTGCTAGCGGCCTTCCGAACGAACACGCGGAGCCAATATGCAAAAATTTATCGCCGGAAATTGGAAAATGAACGGCAGGCTGGCTGACCTTGATGCAATCACAGCGATTGCGGACGGCGTTGCAGCTTATCCTGATGTGCAATCGGCGTTGTGCTTGCCCGCCACTTTGATTGCCGCCGCTGCTTATGCTGTTCCTAACTATTCAATCGGAGGCCAGGACTGTCACAGGGCACAATCGGGCGCGCATACTGGTTGTGTTTCTGCGGATATGTTGAAAGAGGCGGGCGCACGTCTTGTTATCATCGGGCATAGCGAACGCCGTGCTGCGCAATTTGAAAGCGATGCGGATATTCGCGCAAAAGCGCTTGTGGCAAAGGCGGCTGGATTGAATACCATCGTCTGTGTTGGCGAAACCGAGGCAGAGCGCGATGCGGGTGACGCTGAACACATTGTGTTGGGTCAGCTTGCGGCGTCTTTGCCCGATGAAGCCACAGGCGATTGGCTATCGGTAGCTTATGAGCCGGTATGGGCCATCGGAACGGGACGCATTCCCTCCACCGAGGACGTTGCGGCGATGCATCTTGCAATCCGCACCGCATTGGTCGCGCGTTTCGGCGATGCAGGCAAAGCGATCCACATCCTTTACGGCGGATCGATGAATGGCGACAATGCGGAGAGTTTGCTTGCCATTCCCAACGTCGATGGCGGTCTGATCGGAGGAGCCAGCCTTAGTGCAGAGAAATTCCTGCCAATACTGGCCGCTGCTGCTGCATCCTGATTGTAATTGAACTTTGCCACTTGCGTCCTTATGTGAACCGCAACGGGCGCAACGCCATTGTTGATTTTTTAATAGGCAGTTTATCTCATGGGTCTTTTCCACTTCCTCATCGTTTTACAGGGCATCATCGCCGCAACGCTTGTTGGCGTCATCTTGATGCAGCGTTCGGAAGGTGGAGGTTTGGGTGGCGGAAGCCCGGCGGGACTAATGTCTGCACGCGGCGCCGCCGACTTTTTGACACGCTCGACCGCAGTATTGGCAACGGTTTTTGTTGTGTTATCCATCACATTAGCCTTTGTGGCAGCGCGCGAAGGTGGACCAACGGCGATTAACGAAACACTGAAAACAACGGCTCCAGCCAAGACGGATGCTGGACCAGCGATCACGCCTACGGGAGCGGCACCGGCGGCAGATGCCACAGCTGCACCTTCGACGAATGCCCCTGAAGTTCCGCTCGACAAATAAATCGAGCCGCTTCGCCCGAAAATAAATCTGTGTATTGCAGATTCTGCCTCTTGCCGAATCCGTATAAGGGGCTTTAAGCCTTTTCTCCCATGGCGCGGTTCATTTTTATCACCGGCGGCGTGGTCTCCTCGCTTGGCAAAGGTCTCATGGCAGCATCGCTTGCTGCCCTTTTGCAAGCGCGTGGCTATAAAGTCCGTATTCGTAAGTTCGATCCTTATCTCAATGTCGATCCTGGCACGATGTCGCCGTATCAGCATGGCGAAGTCTATGTGACAGATGACGGGGCGGAGACGGACCTCGATCTTGGCCATTATGAACGCTTCACTGGCGTTTCGGCCAAACAATCGGACAATGTGACCTCTGGCCGCATTTACCGCGATATCATCACCAAAGAACGCCGCGGCGACTATCTGGGGGCGACTGTGCAGGTTATTCCGCACGTCACCAACGAAATTAAAGAATTCGCCCAGACCGATGTCGATGGCCTCGATTTCGTTCTGTGCGAAATCGGCGGGACAGTAGGCGATATCGAATCGCTGCCATTCGTTGAAGCCATCCGCCAGATGCGCAACGATCTGGGTCGCGATCAGACGGTGTTTATTCACGTCACGCTCGTGCCGTATATTGCCGCTGCAGGCGAGTTGAAGACAAAGCCGACGCAACACAGCGTGAAGGAGCTGACCGCGCTTGGCGTACAGCCCGACATCTTGCTCTGCCGCTGCGAACATCCGCTGCCAGAGGCGGAACGCGCAAAGATTGCGGCGTTTTGCAATGTCCGCAAAGAGGCGGTTATTCCCGCACTCGATGCAAAGTCCATCTACGCTGTTCCGCTGCAATACCATGCCGAGGGGCTGGATTACGAAGTGCTGCGAGCCTTTGGCATCACCCCGGGCGTGGCGCCCGATCTTCGCCGCTGGGAAGATATTCTCGACAGGCAGCAGAACCCAGAGGGCGAAGTCACCATTGGCGTTGTTGGCAAATATGTTGGGCTAGCCGATGCCTATAAATCGCTCAACGAGGCGCTTGCGCATGGCGGCTTTGCCAATCGGGTAAAGGTCAACATTAAATGGATCGATGCTGAACTGTTCGAAAAAGATGACAGCGATATTGCCGTTGCGCTTGAGCCGATGCACGCCATTCTTGTGCCCGGCGGATTTGGCGAGCGTGGTTCCGAAGGCAAAATTGCGGCCGTTCGTTTTGCCCGCGAACGAAAAGTGCCGTTTTTCGGCATTTGTCTTGGCATGCAAATGGCCTGCATTGAAAGCGCACGGAACACAGCGGGCATTGTTGATGCTTCAAGCACCGAATTCGGCCCGACCGACGAACCTGTTGTCGGCATAATTACCGAATGGATGACCGAAGAAGGCTTGCAGATCCGCGAAACAGGTGGCGACATGGGCGGGACGATGCGTTTGGGTGCCTATGAAGCGCGCTTGGCGGGGAACAGCCATGTATCGGGGATTTATAGATCGTCCGTGATCTCGGAACGCCATCGTCATCGGTACGAAGTCAACGGCACTTACAAAGAGCCGCTGGAAAAGGCTGGCTTGTTGTTTTCGGGGATGTCGCCTGACGGACTATTGCCAGAAATAGTCGAACGTCCTGACCATCCCTGGTTTATCGGCGTTCAGTTTCATCCCGAGCTGAAATCAAAACCGTTTGACCCGCATCCGCTTTTTGCGAGTTTCATTGCAGCGGCTGTGGAGCATGGCCGGTTGGTTTAGAGTAGATTCATTTTCGGTTGCGTCACTAAAAACCGTTTGCCCTGAGTAGGTGCTGAGCGAAGCGAAGTGCCGTATCGAAGGGTT
>JANOTI010000126.1:0-7337 GCA_031416255.1 Sphingomonadales bacterium
CTGTCTCGAAGCAACTAGCGCAACGCCTCGGTCCTTCGAGACGGCACTTCGCATTCGCTCAGCACCTCCTCAGGACGAACGGATAAGAGAGAAAAGCGCCCAATCTAAAACGGGAATAACTCCTCACCCGTGCGCGCCGAAATGGTTAGCGATGGCGGTGCCGATGCGTAGGATTAACGCATATGATTGTGCCATGGGTTCGATAAAGCTGGTGTGGATTCCGGCATAGGCTTGCTCTGCACCATCAGGATAATCGGTCGCCTCAATCACATCGAAATCGTCGATGCTTGGCGCAGACACAGGGAACGCACGGCGGAATTGGTCGAGCGCGTCGTCGATCCGCATTGCAAAGACCATCTCCAACACATCGTCGCGGCTGATATCGTTGGAGCGTGAGAACGCCGGAACTTGCACAGCGAGCAAAAACAAATGCTGCATTAACGCCAGCCGTAACGCCTGCAAAACACCCAGCGAACGGCGCAAATCTTCGCGCCCAGCGACTTCGACATCGCTATCGACCAGTTTTAGCAACCGGTGGAGTTTCAACGCATCGACACGCAGCCGCGAAGTGAGCGTGCGAAACGCGCTGTTGCGGTCATCGACGGTCAGCCGCTCGGCCAGCGACAGACAGGCCGGTTCCAAAAAGCTTTCGGTGCCGCGATAGGGGCGACTGGCCCAATAGGCCGAGTTGAATAGCTCGCCATAGGCCGCGACTGATTTGATACTCGCCAGCCGGTTTGATGCGCGTAGCATGCGGATAATCTGCCGCCCGCGTGGGGAGACATTCAACAGCTCGGCGACGGTTTCAACATCGTCGCCCGCCGCTGTGCCAGTCCCAGCAATCAAGTTCACTGGATAGCCCAATTGCTGCAGTATCGCGTTGTGCGGGATGGCGCGGATTTGGCGCAAAGACATCACCCGGTTGGCATCGACGTCAAACTGTCGCCGCGATTTGCGCGATCCGGTATCGTTTAACAGCCCCAGGCCAAACGCGGTTAGCGAGCGGGCATAAGTCCGTGACGCAAGGAAATCGCGCTGCACGCGCCGGATGCCGCGATAGAAATCAAGGCTAATGTCGGTTTGCGCGTAGAACGGGTCATCTTCGGTCGGCAGAGGTTTTTGCTCGACCTCGGCGATGCGCACTAAGGTTGCATAGGCCAATTCGGGCGTGCGGAAAAACAAATAGCCGTCGCCGCCCTGAAAGCTAACCTCTGGCTCCAGCGCAATCGCGTTTTCGGCAAATTGCCGCCGCGCCCAGATGCTTAACGGATACGTCAGTCGGTCGGCAAAATTTGTGGGGTGTGCGCCGCGCCCCATCGATTCGCCGTGCGTGTTGAAAATTAGCGCAGCGACGTCGGTCAGCTTGTGCTTCGCCATCGTCCGCGCCAACCGGCTTTGCAGACGTTCGATGGCAAGCGCAGCGGGCAGTTGCCCAACAAAACGGCCCGCGTCGGAAAAGCCAGTCTGGATCGCGACGCGGCCACGCGCGCGGGCGTAATCCTGATAGGCTGGTTCAGCCAGCAACGCGTCGAGGAACCGCCCACCATGCTCCATCGCACTTTCGGTTTCAAACAAAGGCGAGACATCGACCTTGTCCTCCACCCCGAACAGCCGGGCGAAATACAGCGCAGCCAAAACCGTTTGCGGTTCCTCGCATTCGGCGATCAGCATCCGGATCGGCGCGTCGGCATCGATATGTTTCAATATCTGCGCCATCGACAGGAATACACGCAACGCAGTCGTGTCCTCAATCGACAACGCCGCAAAGTTGGTGCGCAGCGGCTTTGCGGATTTCAGCAACGCGCGCAGCCGGATCAGCGCGCTACGGCTCGACAAGTCGAGTTTTTGTTCGGCATCAATCCGGCGGCGGATCGCGTTGTTCAGCTGCGATGCGTTGACGCGGAAATGGATCCAGCCCATGCCGAGGCCATCGGCGCGCATCGCTGATGTCAGTACCAGTAGTTTTTTGGCTTGCGCTACTTCGGAGGTTTCCGCCAATGCCTCTAGCGCCTCGATAATCGGTGTCAGCGACACCAGCTTGTCTGCATCATCCGCCGTCAACCGGTTGGCTGCCGCTGACAAATCGGCTGGTGCGTCGAGATTGGTGCGCAGCAACGCGGCCATTGCCTCGGCATGATCTGCCGCTCGCGAAAGTTGCCCTGCAATATCAGGCACAGCCCCGGTATCCGCCAGCGACTTGGCATAACTCGCAAGCCGCATGGCCTTTTCGCGCAGCCGGTAATGCATGCTGGTGGCCCAGCCGATGTCGGTACGGCCATCCATGTCATAGCCAACCCATGTCGCAAAGCGGAACGGCATCGGGCGCAACGCGCGCCATTCTTTCGGCCAACGCGTCGAGGCTTGGTCAAACAATTGCGCGCACAGATGGTTACGCGCCGCCGCCGCCCGGCCAATAGCCGCCATCGCCTCGGCATGTTCATAATCCAGCGTCACATCGTCGCGGTTGTGATCGGCGACACAAACCATTTGCTCGCTGATCTCGCCTTTGGTCGCGGCTTGCGCCACCGCGTCGCTTTGTGCACCGTTAAGCAGAAACGTCGGGTGCGCAGTGAATACAATATGCTGCACCGGAGTTGCCCAACGCGCGGCAAAGGCCTCGAATGTCTCGTCCTGCCCCGCCTTCGCCAAAGCCGCATCATTGTCGGCCATTGATACTGGCGCCAGCAACCGGTGCAGTTTCGTCGCACGCGATTGCAACGCATCGCATTCCAGCTCCGAGACCAACGCATTCAGCCCTTTATAGCCCAGCTCGCCGCCCTCAATCTGACGCGACAAATCAAGACTGAGCTGGAACACCGGATTATACAGCGGAGCTTGGCTGGTCAGCGCGTGCATGTCCTGCAACCGCGCGTTGAGGTCCGCTACCTTAGTCACAGACCCAACCCAGCCGCCTCAACCGCCGCCGCTGTAATCGCAGCTACATCCGGTACACCTTTACCGACAACCCAGCTGCCTCCAACGCACAGCACCGGTTCCACCGCCAGCCAATCAGGTGCGCTGGAAAGGCTAATCCCGCCGGTGGGGCAAAATTTTGCCATGCCAAAGGGTGCAGCGATGGCCTTTAAAGCCGCGATCCCGCCCGATGCTTCGGCGGGGAAAAACTTGAAATGCATCAGCCCCAGATCCAGTCCGCGCATGATGTCGCCCGCATTGGCTGTACCGGGTAGAAAGGGGATGCCGCTTGCAACCGCTGCTTTACCGAGAGGTTCGGTCAGCCCGGGGGAAACGATGAATTCAGCGCCTGCATCCAGCGAAGCACGCAAATCGGCTTCGTTCAACACAGTGCCTGCACCGACAATCGCGCCGGGAACCTTTTTCATTTCTTTAATGACGTCTAGCGCCGCTACGGTCCGCAACGTCACTTCCAAAACCCGCAAGCCGCCAGCAACAAGCGCCCGCGCAATCGGCTGCGCATACGCCGCATCCTCGATCACCAGCACCGGAATAACCGGCGCGGTCCGCATGATGGTCTCAATAGGCTTCATGATTGGTGTTCCTTGGCAAAGGCCGCCGCAGCCCCGAACAGACCGGGTTGCGTATGGGTGATAAGTTTAACCGGGATCGCCGACATCAGCTTTTCAAACCGCCCCTTGGCACGAAAGCGTTGGTCAAAGCCGGAGCGCAGCAATATGTCTTTGATTCTAAGGCCAAGTCCGCCTGCAATCACAACGCCGCCAAAACCGCCCTGCGCCAACGCAATATCACCCGCAACGCTGCCCAGCGAAAGGCAGAAACGATCGACAGCGGCGCTGGCAAGGCTGTCTTCGCCGCTCATTCCGAGTGCCCACAGCTCTTTGTCATCAAACTGCTGGATCGCCCGGCCCTCTATCGCCGCCAGGGTTTCGTAGATGCCGATAAGACCAGGGCCAGACACCACACGTTCGGTCGAAACGCGGGTAAACCGATGCCGCAAACGCGCCAAGATCGCGTCCTCGATACTGTCCAGCGGGGCAAAATCGACATGGCCGCCCTCGGTCGCTTGTACGTAATAGCCGCCAGCATGACGGTGGATATGCGCAACGCCAAGGCCTGTGCCGGGGCCAACAATGGTGATTGTGCCGTCACTCGTCAGCGGTTCATCGGGGCCGCACAGATGGATGAAATGTTCAGCCCCTGCCTGCGCGACGGCATGGCCCACCGCGCCGAAATCATTGACCAAAGTGTATGCGTCAACGTTCAGCCGTTCGTTGATAAGCGCGGGACGGATGATCCAAGGGTTGTTGGTGAATTTGATCACTTCGCCAGTCACTGGTCCCGCAATCGCAATCGCCACAGCGCGGGGTATTGGTTGGTCGAGCATTTCATCGAACGCTTCCCACGCGGTCTGGAACGACGCGTGTTCAGCGGTTTTCATCGTGACCGGTTCGCCGAGGTGCGTGACACAGCCATCCGCGACTTCAGCCAGTGCAAAGCGAGCGTGCGTTCCGCCAATGTCGATGGCGACTATTTGCATAGAATAATCTCCTCTCTCCCTCTGCGGGAGAGAATAGACTTGGCTTGGCGACGCAGGAGCCTAGCAAGTCTTAGAGAGGGGGTGTGGTACCGCACACCCTCACCAACTTCGACTAGGCGCTGACGCGCTAAGTCTCCGTATCCTCTCCCGTAAAGGGAGAGGGGAAGGTTAGCCGAGTTTCTCACAGCCCCGCCATCGCCAGCATCGCTGACCCGCCTTTTTCAGCACCGTCCGCACCCAGCCGCAGCATCGCAAACAGTTCGCGGCCCATGCCGTCCTCAACCGGCGGCGCGGCGGCAGCGGTGCGGGTCGATAGGTCAGCCTTTACCTCCAGCAACCCGTCATGCCCGCACAGCCGGATAATATCGCCATCCTGCACAAAGGCCAGCGGACCGCCACCCAAAGCCTCAGGCGTGCAATGGATCGCCGCCGGGATTTTGCCCGATGCGCCAGACATGCGGCCATCGGTGACCATCGCGACCTTAAACCCGCGATCCTGCAAGATGCCCAATGGCGTCGTCAGCTTATGCAGTTCGGGCATGCCATTGGCGCGCGGCCCCTGAAAGCGGACGACAACGATGACATCGCGGTCAAGCTCGCCCGTCTTAAACGCCGCCTGCACATCCTCTTGGCTGTGGAACACGCGCGCCGGAGCTTCAGTGATCCAGCGCGACGGATCGACTGCACTGGTCTTAAACGTCGCACGGCCCAGATTGCCCTGCACCAAGCGCATGCCACCATCGGCCATAAAGGGAGACGCAGGGGTTCGCAGCATCGCGTCGTCACCTGACTCCGCTGGAGCCGCGCGCCATGTCAGAGCGTTGCCGTTCATCACAGGCTCTTGCCCATAGCCCGTCAAATCATCCGCCCCCACCGTCATAATATCGCGGTGGAGCAATCCAGCATCGAGCAATTCGCGGATAACAAAACCCATCCCACCCGCCGCATGGAAATGGTTCACATCGCCCGACCCATTGGGATAAACCCGCGCGATCAATGGTACAGCAGCGGACAGTTCGTCGAGATCCTGCCAGTCGATCTGAATACCCGCCGCCCGCGCAATCGCGGGGATATGGATCGCATGGTTGGTCGATCCGCCGGTAGCCAGCAAGCCGACGCACGCGTTCACAATCGCCTTTTCATCGATGCACAACCCCAACGGCCGATAGTCGCGGTCTTTGCCAATCTCGGTCAGCCGATGCGTTGCAGCGCGGGTCAGTTCGGTGCGCAATTTCGTGCCCGGATTGACGAACGCTGCGCCCGGCATGTGCAGGCCCATCACCTCCATCATCATCTGGTTCGAATTGGCGGTACCATAAAATGTGCACGTCCCAGCGCCATGATAGGATGCAGCTTCGGCCTCCAGCAGCTCTTCACGGCTTGCTTTCCCTTCGGCAAATAACTGCCGGATGCGTTGCTTTTCTTTGTTGGCAAGACCCGATGGCATGGGTCCAGCGGGAACCAATATCGTCGGCAAATGGCCAAAGCGTAACGCTCCGATTAAGAGCCCGGGAACAATCTTGTCGCAAATGCCGAGCAGCAATGCGCCCTCAAACATCGCATGGCTAAGGCTGACAGCAGTCGATAACGCAATCGTGTCGCGGCTGAACAGCGACAGCTCCATGCCCCTCTGCCCCTGCGTCACACCGTCGCACATTGCCGGAACGCCGCCAGCGATTTGAGCGGTGGCACCGACTTCGCGCGCGAACAGCTTTATCGCTTCGGGATAGCGGCCATAGGGCTGATGCGCCGACAGCATGTCGTTATAGGCGGTGACAATGCCGATGTTCATCGCACGCCCGGTGCGGATCGCGGGCTTATCCTCGCCGCTAGCCGCAAAGCCATGCGCCAGATTGCCGCACGACATGGTAAAACGGTTGATGCCCTTGTCGCCCTCACGCGCAATCAGGTCGAGATAGCGCTGACGGCTATCGCGCGATTTTTCGATGATGCGTTGTGTTACGCGGTGGATTGCGTCATTCATACCAGGTCACCCCGTCACGCTCGGCCAACGCAATCGCCGCCGATGGCCCCCAGCTGCCCGATGTATAATTCTTCGGCTTCAGGCCGTTCTCCACCCATCCGGCGCGGATGGCATCGACCCAATCCCACTGCGCCTCGACCTCGTCACGGCGCACGAACAACGTCTGGTCACCTTCGATCAAGTCAAGCAACAGCCGTTCATAGGCAATCCGCTTTTTCGGCCCGGCAAAAGCATCGGGCATCGAAATATCCAGCGGCACTTCACGCAGGCGGATGCCGCCGCGATCCAGCCCCGGCACTTTCGCCATCACGGACAACCCGATATTTTCTTTCGGCTGAATGCCAATCACCAGCCGGTTCGGCTGGCTTGCCGCGCCTTTACCTGCAAAGATCGAGTGCGGCACAGGCTTAAACTGGATGACAATCTCAGTCTTGCGTTCCGGCAGTCGTTTGCCCGTACGCAAGTAAAAGGGCACGCCTTTCCAGCGCCAATTGTCGATGTGCGCTTTGATCGCCACAAAGGTTTCGGTGTCGCTGTCTTTGCCCAGTTCATCGTCATAGCCGGGGACGGCTGCGCCATTGATCGCGCCAGACCGGTATTGCCCGGTGACGCTATCGCCGTTTGCAATCGGCCGCAGACAGCGCAGCACTTTGACTTTTTCGTCACGCACTGCGGTTGCATCAAAGCTCGACGGCGGCTCCATCGCAACTAAGGCCAACAATTGCAGCATATGGTTCTGCACCATATCGCGCAGCGCTCCTGCCCCGTCGTAAAAACTAACCCGCCCTTCAAGGCCCACTGTTTCCGACACCGTGATTTGGATATGGTCGATATGTGCGGAATTCCACAACGGCTCAAACAAGATATTGGCAAAGCGCA
>JANOTI010000127.1:0-6146 GCA_031416255.1 Sphingomonadales bacterium
GCGGTTGTCCACAACACCAGAGCCAGCGAAATGCTGTGAAGCGACGAACATCCCGGCGCGATCACAAACTTTGTGCCATCGACCGATGTGACGATGTTTCCGCTCGCGGGTAGCCCCGATAGCCACGACACAAACTGCGCATCTGCAGCCAGCATCGGCCCCGCCCCCAACGCCAGCAGTACCCGGCCCCAAAAGAAGAAGGCCGATAGGCTAAGCAAAATGATACTCGCGCGGCGGGCCGGGCTGCCCGCTGGTGCGGTGAATATCCCCCAAAGGCCAGCAATGCCTAGGACGGCGGCACTGAGTGCGGGAAAAGGCATAATGCCGACCGCAACCACAAGCGCGGTCACAGCCCAGTCGCGTGCCGACGGATCAACCGTATCCTCGCTTTGCCACAAGAGAGCCAAGCAAGCGATGATCGCCAGCCAGACAATCGCGCTGATATCAAACAGGTTGAGAACCGCACCGAAACCGCCGCGCAAGGCTATAGCCTCGCCGATAAAAGTCGGCATGGCGTTCGCAATGAGCAGCAGGTAATTGAGCCCTAACAGCCTGTTTCTGGACAGGCTGTGCCCCAATAAAGCCGCAGGTTTAGCGTGGATCGCCGCCCCGCGTCCGCAAGCGGCGATAAAGCATGCCCATTCCAACCAATGCAGGCAGCCCAAGACCAATCACAGGACCTGGAACCCCAGCGGGGATAATGCCCGCCCAAGCGGGGGTTGTTACGAAAACGCTTGCAATAACGGCGAGTAAAAACCGCTCAACGATTCGTGGCATTTTTGTTACTCCCTAAATTTTTTTATTGTAGTGAAACTAACTTGATTCAAGATGCGAGGCAAGGCAGAAGTTTCAGGATCGCGAAGCAGTTTCGGCTGATTTATCAATCACCGCCACATCTCTTTGGGAACTGGATGACCGAAAAACTCGTACTGGATTTGCTCATTGCGCTGACCAGCGGATGGTCAGGCTTTCTCTTTTACTGGTTTCTGTTTCTCGCCGTTGCACTATTTGAGCTGCTCCGCCCATCAAGACGCCCGCGCATTGCAGGTGGGGATCGGATCACGGTGAACTTTGGCCTCGGGTTCTTTGTCGCCGTGTTGCAAATGGTTCCCCTGTTCACAACCTATGTCGGGGCGTTGCTGGCAGAGGAACATGGTTTTGGTGTTTTGCGCCTGCTTGACCTGCCGTTCTGGGCATCGGTTGTGGTCAGCTTTCTTCTGCTCGATCTGGCTGGATATATTTTCCACCGCGCATCACATGAAGTGCCTCTGCTGTGGAGGCTGCACCGTGTGCATCATTCGGACCGGACAGTTGACGCCTCGACCACATTCCGGTCGCACCCGCTATCGGTCATTGTGTTCATCGGTTTTGACTTCGCCGTTATCTATGTCCTAGGGGTCCAACCCGTTGGCGTGCTCGCTTATGCGGTCTGCAAATTACTGACTATGTGGCTGAGCCATGCCGACATTACGTCTGCGCCTAGGATAAGTGCACTCTTGGCAACTCTGTTTGTAACCCCCGCATTCCACCACCGCCACCACAGCGCAGAGCAGGTCTATACTGATAGCAATTATGGCGAAGTGTTGACGATCTGGGATCGGCTGTTTGGGACCACGTCAGCGCTGGACGGCGATGTTGAACGCTATGGCCTTGGCGATGATTATGATCGCGATGCGGCGAGTCTATCAGGCCAGCTTAAACTGCCATTCAAGCCCTTATAGCCAATCCCACAAAGCAGTGAGTTCTTCGTACCTCGGATAAGTAATAAGCACTGCTTTTTGCGGCCCTTGCCACACGCACCACGCGCCAGCGGCCACGGCATCTGCGCCTGCATCAACAGCGTCCTTGATATGTTCGGCCTTGCCAATGCCGCCGCCAGCGATCAACGGCACATCAACCAGCGCACTAGCCTCGCGGATCAGATCGAGGTTCATTCCCGACCGCATTCCGTCATGATCGACAGACATAAGTAAAATCTCGCCTGCACCGTACGCCACCGCTGCCTTCATCGCTTCCTGCCAACTGCGCTTGTCTTTGGCGCCGGTTCCATTGACCAGATGCGTGCCGCCAAAGAAGGACTTTTTGACATCGATAGAGGCTACAACCGCTTGTTCGCCCGCGCGGTCTGCAATGGCACGCAGGATTGCAGGGTTATCGATCGCGGCACTGCGGATCGCGACTTTTTCGATGCCGAGCGAGAACAGTGTCTTGGCATCCTCGACCGACCGGATACCGCCGCCCCAGCATAAGGGCATAAAGCATTCGTCAGCCAGCTCTTCGGCCAATGCAAAATTGGGCGTGCGACCATCGCGGGTTGCATCAATGTCGAGAACGATTAGCTCATCGACCTCTTTTTCGTTAAAGATTTTGACCGCGTTGATCGGGTCGCCGACATAGCTCGATTTTGCGAACTGTGTGGTTTTGACAAGGCCTTCGTTGCGGATCAGCAGCGACGGGATGACGCGGTGACGCAGCATATTTTACGTCACCTTCATAAATTTGGTCAGCAGTGCCATGCCGAAACGGTGGCTTTTTTCGGGGTGAAACTGCACGCCCATCACATTATCGCGGCCAATAGACGCCACAATCGACCCGCCATAATCGACCCGCGCGTAAACGTCGGATTCATTGTCACAATGCGCGCTATAGCCGTGGACGAAATAATAGCGCAATTCTTCACCGCCCATGTCGAACAACGGCGAGGCTTGTGTCGGTATGGTCACGGACCAGCCGATATGCGGAATTTTTATCCGGCTGCCGTCTTGCGATTCCAGCCGCTTCACATCACCACCAATGAGGCCAAGGCCAGGCTTTTCGCCTTCCTCGCTACCGCGGCAAAGTAGCTGCATCCCCAGGCAAATGCCCATCACACTTTGTCCCCGCTCACGCGCCGCTTTGCAGATTTCGGCGTCCCAACCGTTCTGGCTTAGCAGATCCATGCCGTGATCGAACGCGCCTACGCCGGGCAAAATGATGTGCGAATAATCCTTTAGACGCGCAGGGGTGTCCACCAGATCAGCCTCGCCGCCAATATAGTCAATCATGCGTTTGACCGATTTCACATTGCCGAGGCCGGCGGCAACAATGGCTGTAGTCACATGGCTTCTCCGCTTGGGCGACTGCTCTATCGTGGGCTGTGCCAACTGACAACGCACAAACTGGGTACATTGTGTCTGTAATTCGTCTTATGGCTCGACTAAAGAACGATTAATATAGGCCGTTGGCAAAGTCGGAGCAGGTAAAGCAATGTGCGGAATAACAGGCCTTGCCACCGCCACAGGTGCGATGTCAGAAGCCGAACGGCGGCGGATTGTCGGCGCGATGAGCGGCGCGATTGCGCATCGCGGCCCCGATGGCTCCGGCTTATGGCACGACAAAGCGCATGGCATTTGCTTTGGCCATCTCCGCCTGTCGATCATCGACTTGTCGAGCGCAGGCGCTCAGCCAATGGCGAGCGACGATGGATCAGTCATCGTCACCTATAACGGCGAAATTTACGACTTCTCCGCGATCAGAGCCGAGTTGGAGGCTGCAGGCCGAACGTTTCGTGGGCGTTCGGACACTGAAGCCATCGCCAACGGAATCGCGCAATGGGGTATCGAAGCCCTGTGCGCACGAATCGGCGGCATGTTTGCAATTGCGGCATGGATTCCGGCAACACAGATGCTGTTTCTCGTCCGCGACCGGCTTGGCAAGAAGCCGTTGTATTGGACACGCCTGCCCATGGGCGGCGTTGCTTTCGGTAGCGAATTGGCAGCGCTGCACCAAGTGCCGGAGCTTGACCGAAGCATCGACCGCCAAGCCGCCGCCAGCTTCTTGCGTACCGGCCATGTCCCTGAACCACTATCGATTTACAGCGCGATCAAAAAGGTTGGCGCGGGCGAAATTCTAGCATTTGGCCCCGGCTTCGAACTGCGATCCACCACGCGGTACTGGTCCGTCGAAAACGCCATTGCGACGGGCAAAGCCCAACCACAGCTGACCGATCTGAACAGCGCCGTTGTTGCGACCGAAACCTTGCTGGAGGACGCCGTCGCCCAGCGCATGATCGCCGATGTGCCGCACGGGGCGTTCCTGTCCGGCGGAATCGATTCGTCATTGGTCGTCGCCCTGATGCAGCGGCAGGCTAGCGAGCCGGTGAAGACATTCTCCATCGGGTACGACAGCAGCTCGCTCGACGAATCCGAGGACGCCAAGATGGTCGCGCAGCATCTGGGCACCGATCACCGGACGTTTATTTTGAACGCTGGCGACGCGCTGGAGACAATTTACAACCTGCCAAAATTGTACAGCGAGCCGTTTGCCGATCCCTCGCAAATCCCGACCTGCGTCATTTCGCGGTTGGCACGGGAGCATGTGACAGTGGTGCTGACCGGCGATGGCGGCGACGAAGTGTTTGCAGGTTATAACCGCCATGTTGCCTCGGCTGGGCTGATGGCAAAGCTTGATGGCCTGCCCAGCCTTGCGCAAAAAGCGATGACCGGCACGATGCGCACACTTTCGCCCGATGCGTGGGACCGGCTGTTTGGCCTACTGCCTGGAAACGCAGGACCACGGCAACCCGGCGAAAAAATGCACAAGCTGGCTGCGCTTTTGGGGCTCGACCCATGGGATCGGTATCGCCAATATACCAGCCAGTGGGACAGCTATGCCGACATTGGCACAGGCGCTGAGCCAGAGGAAGCCGCGCATATCCGTGAGATATTCCAGTCGCTGACCGATCCGGTGGACCGGCTGCGTTATATGGATCTGATCAGCTATCTGCCCGGCGACATTCTGACCAAAGTCGACCGTGCGACGATGGCTTATGGGTTGGAGGCGCGTGCACCGTTGCTCGATTACCGCTTGGTGGAACTCAGCTGGCGGATACCCAGCGCCGTCAATATAAGCGACGGCAAAGGCAAGCAGGTGCTCCGCACGATCCTTGAAAAACATGTCCCCCGCGCCATGTTCGAACGCCCCAAAAGCGGTTTCGGTGTGCCGATTGGCGATTGGCTGCGCGGTCCTTTGCGCGATTGGGCAGAGGATTTGCTTTCGCCCGCCGCCCTCGACGCGCTCGGCCTGGTCGACACAAAGCAACTGCGCGCGATTTGGGCCGCGCATCTGGCGGGCAAGATCAACGCGCAATATGGCCTTTGGAATGTGCTGATGCTGCAAGCGTGGCTGCGCGAACATGCTAATCCTGCGCAAATGGCCAACGCCGCCTAGGCAATTGCCTTATCGCAACTTTCCATTTAGGCCGCGCCTCGACCGGCACCCGTCAACTACAGGAACGTTTCCATGAATGAAAAAATCGCAATCATCGGCCTTGGCTATGTTGGCTTGCCCGTGGCTGTTGCCCTTGCGCGCAAATTTGAGGGCGTCATTGGCTTTGATGTGTCGCAGCGCCGCGTCGATACGCTGAACGCGGGTAACGACTGGACAGGCGAAATCTCGGACGCTGAACTTGCGGCCTCCACGCTGTCGGTCACATCCGATCCTGCGCAATTGGCCGAGGCCAGTTTCCTGATCGTCACGGTGCCGACCCCGATTGATGATGAAAAACGCCCTGATCTGTCGCCCATCCGTTCGGCGTGCGAGTTAATTGGCAAGCGGCTGAAAAAAGGCGCGATCGTAGTGTTTGAATCGACCGTCTATCCCGGCGTCACCGACGACATCTGTGCACCGTTGCTCGAAAGCTATTCGGGCCTGAAACGCGGCACCGATTTCTGGCTGGGCTATAGCCCCGAACGGATCAATCCGGGCGACAAGGTGCATAGGCTTGAAACCATCACCAAGATCGTCTCGGCTGAAAACGAATATTCGTTGGAGCGGGTTAAAGCAGTCTACGGCGCGATCATTCAGGCGGGCCTGCACGTCGCCCCGACCATCAAAGTCGCCGAAGCCGCCAAGGTCATCGAAAACACCCAGCGCGACCTCAACTTCGCGTTGATGAACGAAATATCGCTGATCTTTGACTTGATGGGCATCCGCACCAGCGACGTTTTGGCCGCCGCTGGTACGAAATGGAATTTCCTGAAATTCACCCCCGGCCTTGTCGGCGGGCACTGTATCGGCGTTGACCCTTATTATCTGACTAGCGCCGCCGAACGGCTGGGATACCGCCCCGATGTGATTCTTGCCGGACGGCGGATCAACGACGGCAT
>JANOTI010000128.1:0-8459 GCA_031416255.1 Sphingomonadales bacterium
TCTCCTCGTCAGCGCGAGATTTTGCAACAGATGGCGCAAGGATTCCGCACCAAACAGATCGCCTACAAGCTGTCACTCAGCGAAAAAACGGTGCAAATGCATCGTATGCTTCTGTTCAAAAAGCTGGAAACTTCCAACGCAGCCGATGCTGTGCGGATCGCTGTAGAGGCAGGCCTTTAGACTAGGGTCAAAGCCGTAAGGACATATCCGGTATAGAGAAAAACAGAGTTTGCAGGTATTTTTTGCACGCTGCAGACTAGTCCCCTTTTCTGCAATCAAGCGTCCGGCGGCGCAACCTCCCTCAATACCATGCGTCGCCGGATTTCGTTTTAGTCGCCACACAATGGCATCGTATGGACTAGCCACATACGAATTGCACCCGCCAAGCCTGGCGGTGTTACGCATCTAATGCGTTCAGCATCGATAGAGGCCACCAAGGCGCTGACAGCCATTCCGCGAATTCGTGCGGCTGCGCTCAACTGGTTCCAGAAAAATGGCTCTAGACTTATTGAGGTTTGATGCCCGTTAATGGTGACTGAATATTTGACAGGCGGGTGATAGGGAATTTCCATACGATCAGTACATATGCTGGCCGCCGTTGATCGACAATGTCGAACCTGTGACGAAACTTGCGTTGTCGCTGGTCAGAAATTCGACTCCCCGTGCGATTTCTTCTGGCTGACCCAACCGGCCAACGGGAATTTGAGCGACGATTTTTTCCATTACATTTTCAGGGATCGATGCCAGCATATCCGTGGCAATATAACCCGGCGCAATTGCGTTAGCGGTTACGCCGTATTTGGCGCCTTCCATCGCGAGCGATTTGGTGAAGCCATGAATACCCGATTTCGCGGCCGCATAATTGACTTGGCCGATTTGTCCGCCCTGTCCATTGACGGACCCGACGTTTACGATCCGGCCCCAGCCGCGCGTGCGCATATTGGGGAAGACAGCCTTAGCCATGTTGAAACAACCGGTCAGGTCAATGCGGATCACCTCGTCCCATTGTTCGAATGTCATCCGCATCATTGTAGCGTCGCGGGTAATTCCGGCATTGTTGACCATGATGTCGATCGGACCAAATTCATCCTCAATGGCGGCGCAGGCATCAAGACAAGCGGTATGATCGCCCACGTCCCAGCGGCGCACTTCGATGCCGGTGCGGTCGGAGAACGCTTTGGCAGCAACATCGTTCCCGCCGTAATTGGCAATAACGCGGCGGCCCTTTTCTTGAAGCTTTAAACAAATTGCTTCACCGATACCGCGGGTTCCACCCGTTACCACTGCAATACGCGTCATGCTCACTCTCCTATGATGCCAGACAGATTTGAATTATCTGCCCGATTTAACGCTGGCATAACCAAGCTCAGCCAAGGCAACAAGTTGACGCAAACGTCAGTGTATGGGGATTTAGCGCCAGCCGGAAAGTTCGTTGCGGATCAGCGTTTCCAGCATATTGATACCAACATCGCTGTTGTTCAGACACGGGATATAAGCAAAATCGGTTCCGCCCGCCTCTACAAACAGTTCGCGCCCCTCCATCTGTAATTCTTCCAGCGTTTCGAGGCAGTCAGACGCAAAGCCCGGCGCAAAAATTGCTACCTTTCGTTTGCCCTCATGCGCCAATCGCTCCAGCGTATTATCGGTTGCAGGCTCCAGCCACTTGGCCGGGCCAAAGCGCGATTGGAACGCGACGGTCAATTCTGTGCCCATTGCCTCTGACAACAAGCGTGCGGTTTTACGACAATGGCAATGATAGGGGTCGCCAAGTTCAAGCGTGCGTTGCGGCATACCGTGAAAGCTGGCGATGATCGCATCGGGCGTAAAATCCAGCTTAGCCAAGCCTACCTCAACTGAAGATTTCAGCGCCTGAATATAGGTCGCGTCATCATAATAAGGCGGTAGTGTACGGATTGCAGGTTGCCAGCGCATTGCAGCAAAGGATCGGAACGCTTCATCCTGCACTGTCGCGGTCGTTGCGCCCGAGTATTGCGGATAAAGCGGCGCGATCAAGATACGCATGCACCCCGCAGCTTTCATTTCGGCGAGCACATCGCCAATCGCGGGCGCACCGTACCGCATGGCATAGCGCACGTCGGCTTGATCCCCCATCCGCGCCGCAAGCGCCTCTGCCTGCGCGATTGTGTGAAAAGCCAAAGGCGAGCCTTTGTCTGTCCATACCTTGGCATAGTTCGCCGCCGACTTTTTCGGACGCGTGTTCAGGATAATGCCGCGCAGGATCGGCTGCCAAATCAGTGGCGGAATCTCGACCACGCGGCGGTCGGATAGAAACTCTTTCAGATACCGGCGCACCGCGCCTGTTGTCGGAGCCTCGGGTGTGCCAAGGTTAACCAGCAAAACGCCAATCTTTGGCGATGCGACGGTCGGGTGATCAGCAGGGTAGAGCATCAAAATCCACTTGATAATAATGGCAGGTCACGAAGCCGAAGCCCAGCAGCAGAAAACAGTGCGTTAGCGACCGCCGGTGCAACCGCCGCAACGCCCAATTCGCTGACACCACCGGGCGCCTCGGTACTGCGAACAAATTCAACTTCAATTTCCGGCATATCGCCAAGGAGTGGCAGGTCAATATCGCGAAAACGCCGTGCCAGCGGCAAACCCTTTTCATAGTTGGTGGTCGAACCCAATGCTTGCGCGAGGCCAAAGACGATGCCGCCTTCTATCTGTTGGCGCGCCAATTCAGGATTGATAAGCCTACCGCAATCGACCATCGCAGAGATGCGGTCCACACGAACGCCGCTTTCATCTGTCCGCGCGTTAGCGACAACAGCGATGTGGCTGCCGTACATGCTGTGACACGCGATGCCTCGTCCACTGCCACCGACTCCACCATCCCAACCGGATAACGCGGCTACTCCGGTTAAGCAGCGAGCGAGCCGGGTTTGCCCGACCAGCATTTGCATGCGGTATGATAAAGGTTCTACACCTGCGGCATGTGCCAATTCATCAACAAAGGATTCGATAAAAAACGTTGTGTAGCTATGCGCGTTGCCACGCCACAACCCGGTTGGCAGCGATATATTCACGGGGAAATGCGATACCGTTATATTGGGAATAGCATAAGGTGGAATAGCGCCGTCTAATGCCAAAGGGTCCGCATCTCCACGCACTGCGGCAATGGCATCATGAGCGGTTTTACCACTCAGCCGTTTCATTTGCTGCCGCGTCGTTGCGGGCACCGCAATCTTGACCGCCATACCCTGTATGCGACCCGCGACATCAATTGTACCAGTCAATCGCGCCAGCGCTGGCGGACGAACCATATCGCGCATAAAATCCTCTGGCCTTGACCAAATCAACTGCACTGGCCGCTCTGCTTGTTTTGCCAGCACCGCAACCTGTTCAGCAATCAACGAATCCAGATTGCGGCCGAAACTGCCGCCTGCCTGCATGGGGATTAACGTCACATCATCGGTTGCTATTCCAATCGCACGTGCAGCCGCCTGCCGCGCTGTTTCTGGCGCTTGACTGGCCAACCACAAAGTTAACCGGCCACCTGCGAACTGCGCTGTGGCACTGCGCGTTTCAATCGGTGCGTGCAAGGCAGGCGCAACAGTATATTGCCCTTTGAAGACACGCGTTCCAGCCGTTTTGTTCAGCGTCGCTTCAAACGAGCCGTCGCTATGGATATGGTGACCTTTGCCAGTACTAAGCATCCGGTCGAGTGTGGCGCTTATCACTGCGCTGTCGGGCATGCGGCCTGTCGTTTCAAACACGGGCGAGAGAGCATCAAGTGCGCAGTTGGCGGCCCACCAATTGCTACCAAGCGCCGCAACCCAGCGTTCAGTTTTAATGAACTTCACAAAGCCTTTGATCTTGGCGGCTCCCTCAACCTCTACTGATTTCAGCCGCGTATCGCCAATCGGTCCAGCGCGAATCGACGCATAGAGCATATCGGGAAGCCGAATATCACCGGCAAAATTGGAGCTGCCATCAACCTTTGCGGCCACATCCAGCCGCACCGCCTCTTTGCCCGACAAACTGTTCAGCGGCGACGCACGCAAAGGGACGGGGTCGGGCACATCATACTCTGCTGCTTCTGTGACAAGTTCTGCAAATGCCAGCTTCTTTTTGCCCCATGTCACAAAGCCGTTGGCGGTCTCGCATTGTTCCCATTCGGTGTCCCAACGTGCGGCGGCGGCCTGACACAAAACGACCCGAGCAGCAGCACCCGCCATTCGGCAAGGCAGTTCAAACTGGCGAACCGATGTTGATCCCGCCGTAATCATAAACGCATTTCGCTCGGCCCAATCGTCGCTAATGCCATCGGCCAACTCTCCGCCGACCGAGGCTGCGACGCTGGTAGGCAGCATCGCAGCACGCCATTCGCGGACAAAAATCTGGTTAGCAAATTCAGGGTTGGCAAGTGCAGGCTGTACGGCAACCGTTCGCCAATCCGCACCTAGTTCGCCAGCCACTATTTGCGCGAGTGCGGTATAAACGCCCTGCCCCATTTCGCTTTGCGGGATAGCGATAGTGATGGTGCCATTCTCGGCGATTTTCAGCCAGCTGCCAAAGCCATATTCGCCTTTGCCTACTGGCATATTGGCACGGTAACGGCGCGGCCACGCATGCCAGGCAACGAGCAATCCAAGTCCGACACCGCCACCAATCAACAGATTGCGCCGCGACAGGCCTTCATGCATGCTGATCCCCCTTGCCATCCAGCCAATCGCTTACGTGCCGCGCAATGCCGGCATAAGCGTTGGCGATTGGACCATCGCCCAAAGCAGGCGGAACACCTTCGTCGCTTGCGATGCGAATAGAGATATCGAGCGGAATGCGGCCAAGAAACGGAATGCCAAGTTCTCTGGCAGCAGCCTCTGCTCCGCCACTGCCGAACGGGTCGCTCATTTCGCTGCAATGCGGGCAAATATAACCCGCCATATTTTCAACTAAGCCGATTATTGGTACCTGTGCCTGATTAAAAAAGCCGATTGCTCGCATCGCATCCATCAACGCCAAGTCCTGCGGTGTCGAAATGATGATCGCACCGACGGGCTTGTGTTTTTGCACCATCGACAGCTGAATATCGCCTGTGCCTGGCGGCATATCGACGATCACTTCGCGAACGCTGCCCCAATGGGCATCGACAAGTTGCGCCAACGCTTGCCCCGCCATTGGACCACGCCAGGCAATGGCTTGCCCCGGTTTGGCCAATTGCCCCATCGACAAAAACGGCACATCGCCTGCGCCAACCGTAGGATGCAGCTTTTTGTTCTCAGCCTCTGGCTTGCTGTCCTCACGGCCTAAAAGGCGCGGTTGCGAGGGGCCATAAATATCCGCATCGACAAGCCCAACCGGGCGCCCCAGCCGTTTCATCGCAACAGCCAGATTGGTGGACAATGTCGATTTGCCAACACCGCCTTTGCCGCTGGCCACGGCAATTAGCCGCTGAGTTTGCCGTTCGGCGGTTTGCATGATTTTGACCGGCGCATCCGGAGCCAATTGAGCAAGTGCCGAGCGAACGGCCGCCTCCATCTCCGTGCGACCAATTGGCTCCAATCCGGTTACGTCAAGCAAGAGCGAAATCGCGCCGTCTTTCAAACGAATTGCACTCGCCCGTCCGCTGGTAATGGGGGCCAATGCCGCCTCTATCTGTCCTGTTTCGATCATCGCAATTGCGAATAGAATCAGAATTAAGGGAATGACACTGTTTTTATGCGAAGAGCCTTCCTATATGTCTTTCCATGATAGAAAAAGCGGATGAAGGCGCCCCGCGCCCCTTGAATAACGACACGCCCGATGGCCCGCGTAGCCCTTGGGATTTCCCAGCTTCAGGCAGCAACGGCACTCCCCCTAAAAAGGGGCGTAGTAAACCGGCTACCGATAGCGGAGCGGACGGCAATAGCGAAGAGCCGCGTCGCCCGTCCAATCCATGGGAACCGCAAACGACCGAAGGCTCCAAGCCGCGCGGCCCGTCACTGGAGGACTTGTTCCGCGGCGGCGGCGGCAAAAAAGGCGGCGGCTTTGGCGGCTTGCCTAAGCGTCCCAACGGCAAAAGCTGGTGGCCGATCGCGCTGTCGGGTTTTGCGCTGCTCTGGATCGGTGTGACCAGCGTTCACCGACTGGATTCGCAAGAGCAAGGTGTTGTGACCTTCCTTGGCAAATACCAGCGCACCGTCGGCTCGGGCATCGCGCTGACTTTGCCTGCACCATTGGAGCAAATGACGAAGATTGATACGCAGGGCATCCGGCGCACAACAATTGGTTCGCCAAAAGCGAGCAATGACAACCTGGTTCTGACGAAAGACGGAAGCCTGATCGACATGTCCTATGAAATAGGCTGGTCGATCCAGGATCCGGAACGATTTTTGTTCCAACTCGATAGGCCAGAAACCACTGTCCAAGAAGTCGCCGAAAGCGCGATGCGCGCAGCCGTTGCGACGTTCGATTTGAACCAAGCATTCGGCAGCAGCCGCGGCGAAATTGAAACGCAGGTGCAGACGCGGATGCAAGCGATCCTCAAGGAATACAATTCAGGCGTAAACATTCAGCGCGTTACTATTCTGCAATCCGATCCGCCAGCCGAGGTCAACGATGCCTTCCGTGCAGTTAACGCGGCACAGCAGCGGCGAGAAAGTTACCTTAACGATGCGCGCGGTTACGCCAGCCGCGCGACCGAAACCGCTTTGGGTGAAACAGTAGAGTTCGACAAAATTTACGAACAGTACAAAACCGCGCCGAATGTGACCAAACGCCGGTTGTATTATGAAACCATGGAGCAGGTGTTGAGCAAAGTGGACAAGACCATCGTCGAAAGTGGTGGCGTGACACCGTATCTACCTTTGCCGGAAGTGCGTCGTCGTGCGGATAAAGCACCCGAAGAGGGCCTTACTGTGACGGGGAAGAAATGATGGAACGCGCAGTACTTCGCAACCCGATCGTCTTGAGCCTAATGGGCCTCGGAATCGTCATTCTGTTGATGCAGACGGTGTCAATTGTGCCTGAAACCAAGCAGGCGATCGTCAGCAATTACGGAACGCCGCTGCGCGTTGTAAACGGCTATGCGCCTAAACAGCGTTTTGGTGACCGCATCACCGGGCTTGCGTTTCGCATTCCGTTTGTTGAACAGATCAACCTGATCGATAAACGCATTCTAAGTGTTGAAATGGAGCGGCAAGAGGTACTGTCGACCGATCAACTTCGCTTGCAAGTCGATGCTTTTGCCCGCTTTCGGATCACCCGACCGATTTTGATGTACAAAACCAGCCGTACCGAAGAACGGCTGCGCGATCAGTTGAAAACCATCCTCGGATCACGCCTGCGCAACGAACTCGGCAAACGGTCTTTTGCGACTTTGCTAAGCCCAGAACGCGGCGAAGTGATGGAGAATATCCAGAGATCGCTGAACCGCGAAGCCAGCCGCTATGGTGCCGAAATCATCGATGTGCGGATCAAACGCGCCGATCTGCCCGATGGCACACCGTTGACCGAAGCGTTCAACCGCATGGCCAGCGCGCGCCGTCAGGAAGCGGTTGCGATTGATGCCGAGGGCCAAAAGGAAGCACAGATCATCCGCGCTACTGCCGAGGCCGAAGCGGCGCGCATCTATGCCGAGAGTTTCAACAAAGATCCGGAATTCTATGATTTTTACCGTGCGATGCAATCCTATCGCAAAACCTTCCGCGAGGATGGTGATAACGGAAAAACCAATGTGGTCTTGTCGCCGAACAGCGATTATCTGCGTAAATTCCGCGACGGAGGCTGAACCGAACGGAGTCGTTTGTCGAAGCTGGTAGGCCGTTTGCCGACGATGATAAGCACAGACCGGCTATTCAACGGGTATTCAGCTTTCGGCAGTCAGGCGTTTGTAACATTTTGGCAGGATTATCTGCGAACCAGTTTGTAATATGAAGGGACGTTTATAGTGCGTTATGCTTATGGAGTGTCAGCTCTGCTTCTGCTTTCGGGCAGCGCGTTCGCCTTATCGACAGGCAATCCCGGTGGCCCCAGCGGCCTTGTTCCCGCAAACGTTGCGCTCATGCAAACCGGCATCGCCCCCAAAGGCGCGCCAGACAGCTTTGCCGATCTGGTCGAAGAATTGCAGCCCGCTGTCGTCAACATCGCGACTAAGCAAAAGGTCGAGGTCGTTGCTGGTGTCAATCCATTCACTGGCGAGCGCGTCACGCAAAAGACGGAACAGCAAAGCGGCGGATCGGGCTTTGTAATTTCAACTGACGGTTACATTGTCACCAATAACCACGTCGTTGCCGGCGGCCCCGAAGGCAACGCTGTTGACCGCGTCACTGTCACATTGTTCGATGGCAAAGAATATGTCGCTAAAATCGTGGGTCGCGACCCGACATCGGATGTTGCGTTGCAATGCCGAGATAATCCCTGCGGTAACCGAGCTGCTCAATCCCAGCGGGTTGCCGATAGCAATCACCCAATCACCCACACGGTTTTTGGTGGACGATTCCATTTCAACAAATGGC
>JANOTI010000129.1:0-7184 GCA_031416255.1 Sphingomonadales bacterium
TAAAGACCAAAAGCGGTGTGAAGAAACGCTTCAAATTCACCGCAACAGGCAAAGTGAAGTGCGGCGTAGCCGGTAAACGTCACCGTCTGATGAGCCATAATGGCAAGTATATTCGTCAAAACCGCGGCACCGATGTGCTCAGCGACGCCGATGTGGGCCATGTCCGCCTCTGGGCGCCCTACGGCTTGAAATAAGGAGCGCTGAACAATGGCACGCGTCAAACGGGGTGTTACCACCCGCGCTAAGCACAAGAACATCTTGGAGCAGGCAAAAGGCTATTATGGCCGTCGTAAAAATACCATCCGCATCGCGCGGCAAGCCGTCGAAAAGGCTGGCCAATACGCGTATCGCGACCGCAAGGCGAACAAACGCAATTTCCGCGCTTTGTGGATTCAACGCATCAACGCTGCGGTTCGCGCCGAAGACCTGACGTACGGTGTCTTCATGCACGGATTGAAGCTTGCTGGCGTCGATCTGGATCGCAAAACCCTTGCCGATCTTGCGATGAACGAAGGCGCCGTATTTAGCGCTATTATCGCGCAAGCGAAGGCCGCGTTGCCCAAGGCAGCGTAAAACAAACCTTCAACTAATGCGCAAATGGGCGTGAGCGGTATTGCCGTTCGCGCCCATTTGCTTATGCAGGCAACCGATATGACCGATTTAGCTAACCTCCAGTCCAAAATCCTTGCTGCCATTGATGCAGCAGTCACCTCCGATGCGCTGGAGGCAGTACGGATTGACGCACTGGGCAAGCAGGGCAGCGTGTCGGGGTTGCTGAAAACACTTGGGGCAATGTCGCCTGAAGAACGTCAGCAACAAGGACCAGTCATCAACGGTCTACGCGAGGCTGTGACCGCCGCCATCGGTGCGAAAAAGGCTGAGCTAGACACTGCGATTTTGAACGAACGCCTAGCAACCGAGCGGCTGGACATGACGTTGCCTGCGCCCGAAGCTCCTCGCGGCACTATACATCCGGTCAGCCAAGTTATGGACGAACTCGCCGAAATCTTTGCCGATATGGGCTTTGCGGTGGCTGAGGGGCCGGAGATTGAGGACGATTGGCACAATTTCACCGCGCTCAACATCCCCGAAACGCACCCTGCACGGGCGATGCACGATACGTTTTATTTCCCGAATAAGGATGCAGAGGGCCGGTCTATGCTGCTCCGTACTCACACATCGCCGGTGCAAATCCGCACGATGACGTCTCAGGAACCGCCGATACGCATCATCGCGCCGGGGCGCGTGTATCGCAGCGACAGCGACGCGACGCATACGCCTATGTTCCACCAGATTGAGGGGTTGGTGATCGACAAGGGTATCCATCTGGGTCATTTGAAATGGACGCTTGAGACATTCCTAAAGGCATTTTTTGAACGTGACGATGTCGTGCTTCGCCTGCGGCCCAGCTATTTTCCGTTCACCGAACCATCGGTCGAGGTCGATGTTGGCTATTCGGTGGTCAAAGGCAAACGCGTCATTGGCGGATCGGAAGGCTGGATGGAAGTGCTGGGCAGCGGCATGGTCCACCGCAAAGTCATCGAGGCTTGCGGCCTTGATCCCGATGTGTGGCAAGGCTTTGCCTTTGGCACGGGTGTCGATCGGCTCGCGATGCTGAAATACGGCATGGACGATCTGCGCGCATTTTTTGACGGCGATAACCGCTGGTTGCAGCATTATGGATTTAACGCGCTGGATGTGCCGACACTCAGTGGAGGAGTCGGCGTATGAAGTTTTCGCTTAGCTGGCTCAAAGCCCATCTCGAAACCGACGCGACCATCGAGCAGGTCGCCGATTGCCTGAACGCGATTGGCCTTGAAGTCGAAGGCATCGAAAATCCAGCGGAGGCGCTGCGCGCTTTCCGCATCGCCAAAGTCGTCAAAGCATCGCGCCATCCGCAGGCGGAAAAACTGCAAGTGCTTGTCGTTGATGCAGGCGACGGGCCGGTGCAAGTCGTCTGCGGCGCGCCCAATGCGCGGGCAGGCATGACCGGGATTTTCGGCCCGGCTGGCGCAGTTGTGCCATCGAACGGCATGGAATTGAAAGTCACCGCGATACGTGGCGAAATGTCGAACGGCATGATGTGTTCGCTGGCTGAACTCGATTTGGGTGACGATCATGATGGTATTGCCGAATTGCCCGACGATGCGCCAAAAGGCGTCAGCTATGCCGATTGGATGGGTCTCGACGATCCGGTGATTGACGTTGCGATCACGCCGAACAGGCAGGATTGCATGGGCGTGCATGGCATCGCTCGTGATCTGGCGGCTGCGGGTCTGGGCACGTTGAAACCGCTGAAAACGCCGGCTGTGGCCGGCAGCTACAAATGCCCCATCGAAATTCGCACCGATGATACCGAGGGCTGCCCCGCCTTTTTTGGCCGCGTGATTAAAGGCGTGAAAAACGGCACGTCGCCCGATTGGATGCAGGAGCGGCTAAAGGCTGCGGGGCAGCGCCCGATTTCGGCTCTCGTTGATATCACCAACTATGTGATGCTCGGTTTTGGCCGACCTAGCCATGTCTATGATCTCGCCAAATTGTCCGGAGCCGTCGTTGCGCGCCGCGCAAAAGACGGCGAACAGGTCATGGCGCTGAACGACAAAATCTACACGCTGACCAGCGATATGACAGTGATTGCGGACGATAGCGGTGTTCACGACATCGCCGGTATCATGGGCGGCGCGCATTCGGGCTGTTCGGATACCACGACCGATGTGTTGCTCGAAATTGCTTATTTTACGCCCGAACGCATTGCCAAAACCGGCCAAGCCTTGGCGTTGACATCGGATGCGCGCACGCGGTTTGAACGCGGCGTTGATCCGGGTTTTATGGGTTACGGGATTGAGTTGGTCACATCGCTGATCCTCGAAATCTGCGGCGGCGTGGCGAGTGAAATCGTCAAGGCTGGCGAGCTGCCTTTGGAGCCGCGCAAAATAGCGTTCGTGCCGATGCTGACGGTGACTTTAGGCGGCGTGTCGGTGGACGATGATACGCAAAAAGCGATTTTAAGTCGGCTGGGCTTTGCTTCTGACCTCAAATGGAACGTGACCATTCCTACCTGGCGCCGCGACATTGATGGCCCCGCTGACCTTGTCGAAGAAGTTGTGCGGATCGTTGGCCTCGACCATGTCGTCTCAACGCCGTTGCCGCGCGCGGATGGTGTGGCTTTGCCCACCGCAACGCCGCTGCAATCGCTTGAGCGCAAGATGCGGCGTACAGCGGCTTCGCGCGGGTTGAACGAGGCGATCAACTGGTCGTTCCTGCCGCAGAAAGAGGCTGATGCCTTTGGCGGCGGAGCGTGGAGCTTGGAGAATCCCATCAGCGAAGACATGAAGGTCATGCGGCCATCGTTGCTCCCCGGGCTGCTCTCGGCGGCGCAGCGCAATATGGATCGTGGTGCTTCGTCGGTGCGGTTGTTCGAAATTGGGCGGCGGTATTTGGCGGCCAATGACGGAACGAGCGACGAACGACTGACTTTGGGAATGGTTCTTGCGGGCGAAAAGACTGTACGCGGCTGGGCCTCAGGCAAAGCGACAAAGTTTGACGCTTATGACGCTAAGGCTGAGGTTATGGCTCTGCTCGCGGCAGCTGGCGTTGCCACTGACAGCTTGATGGTCATGGGCTTTGATGATTCCAAGCATGGCGACCATTATCACCCCGGCCAATCGGCGACATTGCGCATGGGGCCGAAAAACATCCTCGCGGCATTCGGCACGTTGCATCCGGCGACAGCAAAGGCGTTTGACCTGGACGGCACAGTGATTGCAGCGGAGATTTTCCTCGATGCAATTCCGGCTAAGAAGGCCGTAGGCTTCATGCGTGCTCCGTTCACGCCACCTGCATTGCAAGCGGTGACCCGGGATTTTGCGTTTCTGTATCCGGCGGATAAGCCTGCAGGCGATCTGGTGCGTGCGATCAAAGGTTGTGACAAGGACAATATTGTCGCTGTGCGGCTGTTTGACCGGTTTGCGGGGCAAGGCGTACCTGAGGGCCACGTGAGTTTAGCGGTCGAAGTGAGTTTGCAGCCTGTAGAGAAAAGCTATGGCGAAGAAGAACTGAAAGCGATTTCGGATCGAGTGGTTGCTGCAGCCACTAAATTGGGCGGCATTCTGCGCGGTTGAACGCATTTCGCTGTTGTTACTTGCAGAAATGTTCAAGCTGCTGTTTCTGACGGCATTGGCTGCAAACCAGCTGGTCGCTTTCTAAGGAATGGCAAAGATGAAAATACCAGTGTCGCTGAAAAACCTGATCGTTATTCTTGCAGCGGGCACCACAGCCTGTGGCGGCGGTGATGTCGGAGGTGGCGGATCATCTGGGGGCGTAACGATTCCTCCTGTTGCAACGACGCCTCCCCCGTCGCCACCTGTATCCACGGCCTGCAGTCTGCGGAGCCGGCAGGATTTTGCCTTTTCGGTTTTGAACGAATGGTATTTGTTTCCCGAAACTCTTCCCGCGTCGCCCGATCCAACGCCGCACGCAACGGTTCAAGCCTATATCGATGCTTTAACCGCGACGGCCCGATCGCAAGGACGTGACCGGTTCTTCACCTTTGTGACGTCGATACAAGAGGAAAATGCCTTTTTCTCGTCAGGATCAACCGCCGGATTTGGCGTGCGTTTCGCCTTTCAGGGCAATCGCCTGTTTGTGATCGAAGCCTTCGAAACTGCTCCGGCATTGGCCGCCGGTATTGATCGCGGAACCGAGATAATCGCGATTGGAACGAGCGAAGCCAATTTGGTCAATGTCAGTACCATTTTGGCAAACCAAGGCAGTGCCGGTGTGTCCGAAGCCCTTGGACCCAGCACAGCGGGTATCAGTCGCGTGCTGAGGATTAGCGATGCGTCGGGAACGCGGAATGTAACTGTGGCCAAAGCGGACTTCAACATTTCGCCACTGTCTTCGCGCTATGGTGTTAAAATCATCGATAATGGCGGTGGGCAGCGTGTCGGCTATATCAACATGCGCACCTTTATATCGACAGCGGACAATCAACTGAGGACGGCATTTGCCGATTTCCGCGCGCAGGGGATCACCAACTTTGTCATTGATTTCCGTTATAATGGCGGCGGCCTAGTTTCAACAGCGGAGCTGATGGGTGATCTGCTGGGACAGAACCGATCGACGAGCGATGTTTTCTCGCTCACCCGCTTTCGCACTTCCAAAGCATCGAACAATGAAACGCGGCGTTTCTCGCCACAGTCGCAATCGGTTTCTCCGGTTAAAATCGCGTTTATTTCAACAGGGGCTACAGCCTCGGCAAGCGAACTGGTGATGAACAGCTTTATCCCCTATCTGGGTGTGAACGCCGCTTTGATTGGCAGCAACACCTTTGGCAAACCGGTTGGCCAGATTGCCCTCGATCAGTCCGCCTGTGATGACCGGATACGTGTTGTTGCCTTTGCCAAGGATAATGCTTCGGGCAATGGTGATTATTATACGGGGCTTGCATCGAGTATGCGGACCACCTGTTCCGCAGCCGATGATTTCACCCGTCCTTTGGGTGATCCTCTAGAAGCATCGCTGCGCTCCGCGTTGGATTTTGTCGCAGGGCGTAGCTGCACGCCGGTTTCGGTTGGACAAGCTCAGCAATCGAACCAGTCACGGTCCAGGCTGGACATCATGGCTTTGCCGGAAAACCCCAGCACCGCACAACGCGAGGTATCGGGGCTGTTCTAAAGTCAGGCCAAACGTGCCTTAACCAAAGCCTGTAAATCCTTCTCTGGTCGCGCCCCATAATGCGCGATCACTTCGGCGGCACACACGGCGCCCATCGTTAGGCAGTCGGTTAGGTTGCGCCCTTCGGCAAGGCCCGCAAACACGCCTGCTGCAAACAAATCGCCGGCACCGGTGGTATCGACAACTGTCTCCACAGGCTCGGCGGGAACCCGTGCATACTCACCATTGTGATGCGCTTCTGCCCCGGCCGCACCGTGCGTGCAGACCAAAGTCGGCACCCGCGCAGCAAGCGCAGCCACAGCTTCGTCGGTATCTTCGGTCTGCATCATCGCGCGCACTTCGGTGTCGTTGGCGAACATCAGGTCGATGGCGCCCGCGTCAATCAATTCGAAAAATTCGTCGCGGTGGCCGTGAACGACGAATGCATCGGACAAGGTCAGGGCAACTTTGCGCCCCGCAGCTTTCGCCGCTTTGATCGCGCCGGTCATGGCTGCACGCGATTCGGGCGCGTTCCACAAATAGCCTTCAAGATAGAGCCAAGCGGCCGCACCGATCTTCGCTGTGTCGATGGCGCTTTCAGGCAAATATTGCGCGGCACCCAGAAACGTATTCATCGTCCGCTGGCCATCCGAAGTCACCAAAATCAGGCAGCGTGCTGTCGGCGGGTCGCCTTCACGCGGGGCGACGGTAAAGTCGATGCCGCCTGCGCGCACATCATGCGCGAACACTGCGCCCAGTTGATCGTCTGCGACCTGACCGATGAACGCGGTATCGTGCCCCAACCGCGCCAGCCCCGCCAACGTGTTGGCTGCGCTGCCGCCGCTAATCTCGCGCCCTGGGCCCATGGCATCGTACAAAGTCTGCGCGCGCTCGGCATCGATCAGAGTCATACCGCCCTTGTTCAACGACTGCGTTTCAATAAAGGCGTCGTCCGCATCGGCGATCACATCGACAATCGCGTTTCCGATGGCGAGAACGGCATATTTTGTGGCGGTCATGTGCGCTATTTTCCTTTGGGATTTTGCCGCGCACTACTGGCGTTAACGGTAAAGGGCAAGCGTCTTGCCCGGGCAGTATCATACGGCTAATACAGTGTAATGTTGCGTGCTATATCCCTTGCCTTTGCTAGCCTGTCCGACAAGCGTGTGATGCTGGTGCTTGCCAAAGTCATCGGGCTTACGCTCGCGGCGTTTGTCGTACTCGGCGTTGCCCTTTGGTATGCGATTGATGCTGCGTTTGCCTATTATCTGCCCAATGACGACGGCATGCTCGGTGCAGCAGCAGCTTTGGTGGTCCTCGTCTTTTCCGGCTGGATATTGTTCCGCAGTCTGGCGATTGCCATCACTTGGGTATTTGCCGACGATATTATCGACGCGGTAGAAGATCAGCATTATCCGTTTTACGCAGCGCAAGGACAAAGGCCCAGCTTTGCCAAAGCCGCACAAATGGGGCTGCGTTCTATCGGTCGGGCGGTTGGCTATAATCTGTTGATGATCCCGGTCTATTTG
>JANOTI010000130.1:0-1979 GCA_031416255.1 Sphingomonadales bacterium
CCATGACGGCAAGGCGGATGCTGGCTTGATCGACGAGACGATTGCTGGGTTGAATTGAATGGTTGGAACTACGCGAGGGGACTGTACCAAGCGTAGCGCCGTGGACTGTCCCCAGTAGGTCGGGCGCTGTCTTTTAGGGACAGTCCCTAGAAACCCGAAGTTTCTCTAAATCAAAACCCAATCATGATCCGCCGCGCCAGCGCAGGCGATACGCTGTAAACCACACGCAAAAACTTGACCATGCCTACATTGGCTTCGTTCACATTCGCCTCCATTGCGCGGACAATCTCTGCGGCACAATCTTGCGGACTCATCTTCTTACTGCCGCGCCCTGCGGTCATCTTTGTTTCTACCACCGGCGGCAAAACCTCCAGCACATGAATGCGTGTGCACTTGAGCTGCTCTCGCAAGGCCAATGTATAGCTGCGCAACGCAGCCTTGGTCGCGCAATAGATCGGCCCACCTGCGCGCGGAGCAATCGCCAGCCCCGAGGTGGTGTTGACGATCATCGCCTCTGGCCGAGCCTTTAACGCCTGCATCATATGGGCAATCAAATGCACTGGAGCGTTCAGGTTTAGGAAAATACATCGGTCATTATCCCCCAAATCAGGCGCACTCTCACGGAAATCATGGTCGCTGCCAACGCCTGCATTGTTAATCAGCACATCAATGTCGCGCCCCTTAACCGCCGCCAGCACCGTATCTACACCCGCTGCGTCTGATAGATCAGCGGAGATTGCTTCAAACCCCGCAGCCTGTGCCGCGGCGATACGTACCTCTGTCCGGCCAGTGACAATCACGGTCGCGCCTTTGGCCTTCAACTGTCCGGCGAGTTCACGTCCAATTCCATCAGTGCCGCCCGTCAATAATATGGTTTTTCCGTTCAGTTGCATTTAGGGTAATCCTCTTCCTTGTCCTTGTCTTTAAGTAGCCTATTGCAACCCAATGTCCAAAGCAGATCGTCCCGAACATCCCAAAGCCGCCTCCCGCTTTAACGAAGAAGCGCAGACTTATGCTGTGCGCGGCGCGGACCAGCCCGATCTGGACGGCGGCATCGCGGCGATCCGCAATGTGTTGAAGACGCTGCCGACCAAGCCAGGGGTTTACCGCATGCATGATGCGCGCGGCGATGTGCTGTATGTCGGCAAAGCCCGCGCGTTGAAAAACCGTGTGACCAATTATACGCAGGTCGATCGGCTGCCCAACCGGTTGCGGCGGATGGTGTCGCTGACCCGAAGCATGACGATTGTGACGACCAACAGCGAGGCCGAGGCGTTGTTGCTGGAGGCGCAGCTGATTAAGCGCTATCGCCCCGCCTACAACGTCTTGCTGCGCGATGACAAAAGCTTCCCTTTCATCCTGTTACGTGCCGACCATAATTATCCGCGCATCCAAAAGCATCGCGGCGCGCGGCGGTACAAGGGGGAGTATTACGGCCCGTTCGCCAGCGCCGGATCGGTTAATGTAACGCTCAACGCGCTGCAAAAGCTATTTCTATTGCGCAGCTGCACCGACAGTTTTTTCAACAACCGCGACCGGCCGTGTTTGCTGTATCAGATCAAGCGCTGCTCCGCGCCGTGCGTAGATCGTATCGACAAAGCGGGCTATTCCGAACTGGTCGCCGATGCCAAAGCGTTCCTCGGCGGCAAGTCCACAGCGGTGCAAGCAAAGCTGGCAAAGGAGATGGAGTCCGCCTCCGCAGCACTCGATTTCGAACGCGCCGCGCTGGTCCGGGACCGGCTAAAGGCGCTGACCTTTATTCAGGGATCGCAGGCGATCAACGCAGCGGGCGTGGGCGATGCTGACATCTTTGCGCTGGCGCATAAGAACGGCGTGATGGGAATTCAGGCGTTCTTTATCCGGGGTGGGCAAAATTGGGGTCACCGCGCGTTCTTTCCCGCACACACACAGGATAGCAGCGAGGAAGAGGTGCTGACGTTGGTCCTCGCCCAGTTTTACGAGGAAGTGCCGCCTGCGCC
>JANOTI010000131.1:0-4304 GCA_031416255.1 Sphingomonadales bacterium
GCGGCCTCATCCCAATGCGCCACAAAGAAATCCCGGCATCCCGCATCCCGCAAACGCGCCACAACTTCGCGTGCGCCTAGGCCGTATGCGTCGGCCTTTACCGCCGCACCGCAGGCAACATCACCCTGCCCCCGAAGGAAGCGCCAGTTGGCGACCAAAGCATCGCCGTCAAGTCGCAGGCGCAAAGGCGAAGCAAAGTCAGTCATTGCCGCCTTTTGCCCCTACCAACTTTGCTGTCAATCCAGCTTCGTTTTGCCAGATGTTTCAGGCAACCAGATCAACGCGACGATAAACGCCATCGCGGTGACACCGACAGTATACCAAAGCCCGGAAAACGGCTGTCCGGTTTGGGCGACGATGTATTGCGAAATATAAGGCAAAAACCCGCCAAAATAGCCTGCGCCAATATGATAGGGGATCGACATAGATGTGTAGCGGATTTTGGCTGGAAACATCTCAACCAAAATTGCCGCGACCTGTCCATAAGTCATGCCCGATAAAGCCACCATCAGGAACACTGCGAGGACAATCTTCCATGGTTGCCGTTGCTCTGGATCGGACTTGTCGGGATAACCCGCCTTTTCCAACGCTGCGACATACGCTTTTTCGTCAAAGCCCTGCAGTTCAGCGGTCCCTATTTTTAATGACACTGCATCCGCAAACTGCTTGCTGTAGGCAATCCCGCGCTTGGTGAGAAAGTTCAGCGCATTGGCACATTCGGTGTCATGCACTCGGTTTAACGCGTTGAAATTGCACTCCGGCATCGAAAGCGTCACCGGATTATTCTCCGTTGCCTTTGCCAGCGCCGGATTTGCTGCATCGGCCATCATCCAGAAAATCGGAAACACACCAACAATCGCCAGCGCATAACCAAGCAAAAGCAGACGCTTTCGGCCCCAGCGATCCGACAGCCAGCCGCATGCTACATACACCGGAGCCGCCAATGTCGCTCCAATGGCCATATACAGTAATGCATCGGTTTCAGGAACGCGCGCCGTACCTGTCAGGAAATAGAGCGTACCGAATTGCGATGTATAATAAATCACTGTCAAACCAGCAGCAACGCCGAACAACGCGACAAATATCCGGCCGACATTGCCCGGGTATGTGAAGCTTTCAACGAACGGATTTTTCGACGTTTGCCCAGCCTCTTTCATCGCTTTAAACACCGGACTTTCAGACAGTTTTAGCCGCATATAAAGCGATATCGCCAACAGCAGGATCGAAGTTAGAAACGGCACACGCCAACCCCATGCCTCGAAGGCTTCGGTGCTCATTGAATGGCGCGTAATGAGCACAACGACGACAGCTAGCAAAAATCCGCCAGCAACCGATGCTTGAATCCAGCTTGTGTACTGGCCGCGCTTTCCGTCAGGTGCATGTTCAGCGACGTAGATCGCTGCGCCACCATATTCACCGCCCAATGCAAGCCCCTGCAAACAGCGAAGTAAAAGAAGTAGAGCCGCAGCCCAAACGCCCGCGGTTTCAAAGGTCGGCAACAATCCGATCGCAGCGGTCGCCAGCCCCATCAGTGTTATCGTGATAAGAAAAGTATATTTCCGGCCAATTTTGTCGCCGAAATAGCCAAACAAAATCGCGCCAAAGGGCCGCACACCAAAGCCTGCACCAAATATAGCCAGCGATGCCAGCGTAGCTGCTGTCGGGCTGTCGGCAGGAAAAAACAGCTTTCCGATCAATGCCGCCAAAATGCCATATACGAAAAAATCATACCATTCGAAAATGGTGCCAAGCGACGACGCGGTTATAACCAGCCTGTCGCGCTTTGGATCGATCGCTGCCATATCGGCCATGTGAATTCCCTTCCCCGTTCTTATTCCTCTCTTAAATACTACGCCGCACCGTTCAAGCGGCATGTTGCCCTTATCCACCGTTCGGCTTAGCTTGGCTGCTAAGGAGTTTTGCATGACTAGCTTTATTGATCTGTCGATCCCGATCACCAATGATGTCGTATCCGACCCACCGGTGATGCGTCCGCAGATCACGTACATGACGCATGAGAATACATGGCAGCAGATTGCGATGTTCTTTCCCGGCCTAACCCGTGAAGACCTGCCCGATGGCGAAGGCTGGGCAGTCGAGAGTCTGACATTGTCCACGCATAACGGCACGCATATGGATGCGCCGTGGCATTTTCATTCGACCACCGATAGCGGCGCGACACCCGCACCGTCGATCGATGAAGCACCGCTGGATTTGTTTTTTCGTCCCGCAGTGAAACTCGATTTTTCTATGATGCCAGCAGGTCATGTCGTCACCGCTGCCGAAGTCGAGGCGGAGCTGGCGCGGATTGGTTATGCGCTGCAACCGCTCGATATCGTATTGGTGCAATCTGGCGCGGTTTATGGCACCGAAAACTTCACCGACCAGGGCTGCGGCATGGGTGCGGAGGCGACGCTCTATTTGACCGAACGCGGCGTCCAGGTCGTCGGCACCGACGCGTGGAGCTGGGACGCACCGTTCAGCCACACCGCAAAACGCTGGGCCGAGACACGCGATCCGGGCATTATTTGGGAGGGGCATAAAGCGGGACGAATTCAGCCCTATTACCAGATAGAGAAGCTGACCAATTTGGCAGCGTTGCCACCGTTCGGGTTTACGCTTTCCTGCTTTCCTGTGAAGATCGAGCGGGCGAGCGCGGGTTGGATTAGGGCCGTGGCGCTATTGGACAACTAAATCTTCGCGTTCCTTCACGGCTTCGCATGAAATATGCCGCATAGAAATTTCACGTGAAGCCGCAAGGAGGTCATTCCATTTCCAATATAATCGCATCAACAGCCAGACTATCCCCGGCCTTTGCATTCACAATTTTCACGATTCCTGATTTTTCGGCGCGCAGGATGTTTTCCATCTTCATTGCCTCGACAATCGCGAGCGGCTGGCCCGCCTCCACCTTATCGCCTGCCTCGACATTCACCGCTGTGATCAGACCAGGCATCGGGCAGATCAAATAGCGCGATAGATCAGGAGGGATTTTTTCGATCATGTGCAGCGCAAGCGGCGCAACATGGGCGGGGAGGCAGCGGACTTTGTGCATTGCCCCGCGTGTGGTCATGGCGAAACCGGTAGCGGTTTTGGTAACTTTGATCGCCAAGTCGCTGTCGTCTATTTCCGCGATTACCATCCGGTCGCCGGGCGTGTATTCGAGGAAAAGGTTTAGAGAAACGCCATCAACCAAAATCTCGTCCGCGCCGATTTCTACGTCATGCGCGACACCATCAACGGTAATTTGCCAATCGCCCGGCGGGTCCAGATCATCGCCAAGCTGGCCGTCAACTTGCCGCGCACGGTCGGCATTGGCGCAGGCCATGAACCCAGCGACTGCGGCGATTTCGCGCAGTAGCTCTGCGGATGCAGGCGCACCGTGGAAGCCGTCGGGATATTCTTCAGCGATAAAGCCAGTTGTGATGTCGCCCGAGCGGAAACGCGGGTGCTGCATGATCGCACTGACGAAATCGATGTTGTGGCCAAGGCCTTCGATCTCGAATTGGTCGAGCGCAGTGATTTGTAGGTCGGCCGCTTCGTCACGTGTTTCGCCCCATGTGATCAGCTTTGCGATCATCGGGTCATAGAACATCGACACTTCGCCGCCGTCCACCACGCCGTCATCAACGCGCACCCCGTCAACACCGCGAATGCCGCCTTCCCAGCCTGTGACGGGCGGGTTGTAGCGGACAAGGCGGCCTGTGGAGGGCAAAAACCCGCGATAGGGATCTTCGGCGTAGACGCGGTTTTCGATGGCCCAACCGTCGATTGTGATATCATCCTGCGTCATCGCCAGTTTTTCGCCAGCGGCCACGCGGATCATCTGTTCGACCAGATCGATGCCAGTGATGCACTCGGTCACCGGATGTTCGACCTGCAACCGCGTGTTCATTTCGAGGAAATAGAAACTCTCGCCGCTTGGGTCCGCACCCGATACGATCAGTTCGACCGTGCCTGCCGAATAATAGCCCACCGCGCGCGACAAGGCGACGCATTGCTCGCCCATTGCCTTGCGCATCTTGGGCGTGACGAACGGCGAGGGCGCTTCCTCGACAACCTTTTGATGGCGCCGTTGGATTGAACATTCGCGCTCGTTCAAATACAGGATATTGCCGTGCTGATCGCCCAATATCTGAATTTCGATATGGCGCGGATTGAGGATGAATTTCTCGATAAACACGCGGTCGTCGCCGAATGAATTCAGCCCCTCGCGCTTGGTCGCCTCGAACCCTTCGCGGACATCCGCCTCGCTATAGGCAAGCCGCATCCCCTTGCCGCCGCCACCAGCGCTGGCCTTCATC
>JANOTI010000132.1:0-9567 GCA_031416255.1 Sphingomonadales bacterium
CAGCCGCCGTTCTTCCTCGACGCTCGCCAGCCCACCTTCGTCCATTGCGCGCTGTGATGGGAACACGCCGTCCTCCCACCCCGCGCAAAACACATGGTGGAATTCCAGCCCCTTGGCGGCGTGGATTGTCATGATCGTTACACTTTCGGCGCTGTCGCGGCTTTCATTGTCCATGACCAGGCTGACATGCTCCAGGAAATCGCCGAGCGTTTCATATTCCTCCATCGCGCGGGTCAGCTCTTTCAGGTTCTCCAGCCGCCCCGATGCCTCCACGCTGCGCTCTGCCTGCAATGCTGCGGTATAGCCGCTATCCTCCAGCACTAATTCGGCGAGCGCAGACGGCGGTAGAGTCGCCGCACTGTCGCGCCAGCGCGCAATGTCGATGACAAGATCGGCCAGCGACTTGCGCGCTTTGCCCGTCAGCTCATCGGTGCCGACCATTTGTGCAGCGGCCAAGGACAAAGGCACTCGTTCGGCGCGGGCGATGCGGTGGATTTTTTCCACAGCCTTATCCCCAATGCCGCGTTTGGGCACATTGACGATCCGTTCAAAGGCAAGGTCGTCGGCGGGTTGGTTGACGACGCGCAAATAGGCAATGGCATCGCGGATTTCGGCGCGTTCGTAAAACCGGAAACCACCGACGATTTTGTAATTCAGCCCTATCGAGATGAAGCGATCCTCCAACTCACGTGTCTGAAACTGCGCGCGGACGAGGATCGCGATGTCGGAGAGCGAAACTTGCTTATATTGCAGCGCCTCTATCTCTTCGCCGATCCGCCGCGCTTCTTCTGGCCCGTCCCACACGCCGATGATGCGGACTTTTTCGCCGCCGTCCAGCTCGGTCCACAATGTCTTGCCCAGCCGCCCGCTATTAGCGTCAATCAACCCCGATGCGGCTGCCAAGATGTGCGGAGTAGAGCGGTAATTTTGTTCCAGCCTTATGGTCTTTGCGCCCGGGAAATCTTTTTCAAAGCGCAGGATATTGGCGACCTCTGCGCCGCGCCAGCTATAGATCGATTGGTCATCATCGCCCACGCAACAGATGTTTTTGCGTTGTTGCGCCAGCAGCCGCAGCCACAGATATTGGACCGCGTTGGTATCCTGATATTCGTCAACCAGGATATATTTGAACTTTGCCTGATACTCCGCCAGCACATCGCGGTTGTTTTTCAACAAGGTCAGGCTGTGCAGTAACAGGTCGCCAAAATCGCATGCGTTCAACTCGCGTAGCCGCGCCTGATACACCGAATACATCGCTTGGCCTTTGCCATCGGCATAGAGCGCGCTTTCGCCTGCATCGACCTCCGCTGGCGTCAGGCCTTTGTTCTTCCATTTGTCGATCAGCCCCGCGAGCGATTTGGGCGGAAAGCGTTTGTCGTCGATATTCGCGGCCTGCACGAGTTGTTTGAGCAAGCGCAGTTGATCGTCAGTATCCAGAATCGTGAAATTGCTTTTCAGCCCCATCAGCTCGGCATGCCGCCGTAGCATTTTTGCGCCGATGCTGTGGAACGTGCCAAGCCAAGGCATCCCCTCCACCGCATCGCCGATCATCCGGCCCATCCGCGCCTTCATCTCGCGCGCCGCTTTGTTGGTGAAGGTGACGGCAAGGATTTCCGACGGCCACGCCAACCGCTCGGCAATGATATGAGCCAGACGCGCGGTGAGCGCAGCGGTTTTGCCGGTGCCAGCGCCTGCCAGCATAAGCACAGGGCCTTCAGTTGTCAGCACAGCTTCGCGTTGCGGCGGGTTTAGGCCGTCGAGCCAGGGGTAATTGGGGGCAGTGGTGTTATGAGTCACCTGCGAACGATTAGGGAACGTTGCGGAAACGCGCAAGCAGCCTTCCGTCTATTATCACAAGTCCGAATGCGATCAGCACCGCGCCAAAGATTTGGCCCTGGTTCAGGGTCTCGCCCAGAAAGGCGATGCCCAAGATCACTGCAAGAATCGGCATAAGGAAAGCGACCAACTGCGCATTGGATGCTCCGGCACGATCGATCAGCCGGAAATAGAGCGTGTAGGCAAGTGCTGTCGATAGCAGCGCAAGCGTAAGGCCCGCCAATACGGAGTCCAGTCTTGGCATGTCCATAGTCCAGGGTTGATCGACTATTAGGACAACAGGGATCATCAGCACCGCGGCCATCACCGTTTGCCCTGTTGCGACCGCCATCGGGGTCAGTGTTGTTTGCGACAGGCGGCGGCCGTAAATCGCAGCGAGGCTATAGAATATGGTCGAAATGACGCAGGCGATTTGTGCGAACAGATTGTTCGACAATCCCTTGATCGCTTCCGGCCCGACCATCACGATAATCCCCGCCATGCCGGTCAACACGCCAATGATCCGCGCAGGCGTTGCCTTTTCATCCCTTGTAAGGAAATGCGCGGTGATCACTCCCCATAAAGGCGTTGTGGCGTTCAGGATCGAGGCATAGCCGCTGTCGAGATATTGCTGCCCCCAAAAGAACAAGGTGAACGGCAGCGCGCAATTCAATGCGCCGACAACCGCCAATAGGCTCCAGACACCTGCGGAGGTTGGCAAGCTCTGGCCCATCAGTCGCATGGCAATCCACATCGGCGGCACAGCAAACGCGACGCGGATGAACACCAAAGTGATCGGCGGGAAACTGCGCAGACCGACTTCGATTAGAAAGAAGGCACCGCCCCACAGGATCGCGAGGATGCCGATGAGCAGCCAGCTATGGGCGTCAAGTTTTAACGTGGTGTTCATTTCACAAGTAACCGTTCGTCCTGAGTAGGTGCTCAGCGATAGCGAAGTGCCGTATCGAAGGACAGCCCGCGTGTGCAAACAGCCCATCGATACGGTACTTCCCCTACCATTTGCTGGCTCTGCACCTACTCAGGGCAAATGGAAGTGGGGGCGTGTTATTCCAACCTTAACAAAGTCAGCCGTGCCTTGCCGACATTGCGTGTGCTGTCGATGGTAAAGCCTTTCAGCTCAACCTCTTCTTTGCCGCTGGTTTCAAGGCTGATCCATGCGCCCGGTGCGAACCAGCCGAGGCGGTTCAGCTTGTCGAGCGCGACTTGCCCTGCACCGCTGCCATAAGGCGGGTCGAGGAGTATGATATCAAAGCCAGTACGGGCAGGACCAAGCGACAAAACCGACGAACGCCGCACATCGCATTGCGCCTTTGCGCCGAGCTTAGCGATATTATCTTCCAACGCGTTAAGAGCGTCGCGGTCTTGTTCGACAAAAACGCATTGCGCCGCGCCGCGTGACAACGCTTCCAGCCCCAGCGCACCGGATCCCGCAAACAGATCGAGCACTTTCAGGTCTTCGAACGACCCCAAACGACTGGTCAGCATGGAGAACAAAGTCTCCCGCGTGCGGTCTGCGGTAGGGCGCGTAATATCGCCCTTGGGCGCAACCAAAGGGCGTGACCGCCAGATGCCAGAGATTACTCTCATGCTTTCAACGTGTTCCTGAACTCGATCAAATCCACCCGCCGGACTTCGCCGACGGCGCCGGGGGCTAGATCGCCGAGCACAAACGGGCCGTAGCGCGTGCGGATAAGGCGGCTAACTTCGAGTTCGAAATGTTCAAGCACGCGGCGTACTTCGCGGTTTTTGCCTTCGGTCAGTGTCATTTCTAGCCAGCCATTGCGGCCCGTGCGGCGTTCCAGATTGGCGTCAATTTTGCCGTAGCGGACACCGTCGATTTCGATCCCGTGAATCAGTTCTTCCAACTGAGTCTGGCTGATGTCGCCAAACACGCGCGCGCGATAGGTGCGTTCGACGCCTGTTGCGGGCATTTCCATCTGGCGTTTGAATTCGCCGTCGTTGGTCATCAGCAACAGGCCTTCGGTGTTCAAATCCAGCCGCCCGATAGGCATCAGGCGCGGCAGATCTGTTGGTAGGATGTCGTAGATTGTCTTGCGCCCGCTAAAATCACGTTCTGCGGTCAGGCAACCTTCGGGCTTGTGAAACATATACAACAACGTCGGCGCGGGTTGGCCAACCGCTTTGCCGTCCACCGCAACACCGTGCAGCGATTTCAGCAAGGTTGCGGGTGTTTCCACAGCAACACCGTTTAGCGTGATCCGCTTATCCGCAATCATCCGCTCAATCTCGCGCCGCGAAGCAACGCCTGCACGGGCGAGCAGCTTTGCAATACGCTCTTCGCCATCCTGCCGTTCCAGCGCGCCCTTGGACGGCGCGGCATCGGGGCGCGGTTTGCGCACAGGTTTCGTATCCCAGCGCAGCTTTGCAGGCTTCGCCGCGGGCGAGGTGCGGGCGGTGGTATTTCTCGGCGGGCGTGTCGGAGTTTGGGCCATCCGCGCCCTTTGCCGCATTGTTACCCAAATGTCACCCCGCGACGCAAAGACATTGGCCATTCAGGAAAATGGCGTTAGGCATGGAGCAAGTTTTCGGGGAGAGATAGCATGTCGGTCGATCTGCAAAGGTTTATCATCTTTGTTGCGGTGTTGGGGCTTATTGGCTTCATTGCGCTGACGAGCGACAAATTCCGCCCTTATTTGCGCAAGAACCCGGCGGTTGCTTTCATGCTTGGTATTTCCAGCGGATTTCCGCTGACCTTGCTCGTTGCAACGCTGACGTTCTGGTTGGCCAAGGTCGGGCTGGACACAGCGACCATTGGCCTCGCGGTCATGGTTGGCATTCCCTATACGATCAAGTTTCTCTGGGCGCCGTTGCTGGACAAGCTGCATCTGCCGTTTCTGCATGCAAAGTTCGGTCAACGCCGAAGCTGGCTGTTTCTGATCCAAGCATTGTTGGTCGTCGCCATCTGGAATCTGGGCGCGAGTGACCCGCAGCCGGGACAGCTCAGCAATTTCTTCATCTGGGCGCTTATCGTTGCGTTTTTATCGGCAACACAAGACATCGTTATTGATGCCTATCGGATTGAAATACTGGAGGAGGACGAGTTCGCGCATGGTACTGCGGCAAACCAGTTCGGTTATCGCACGGGCAATCTGATTGCGGGTGCTGGCACTATTTATATCGCGTCGTCTGAAGGATTAGGTCTAGGTTGGGGACTTGGCTATGGTCTGACCTCGCTATGTGTCGTGCCTGCTATCATTGGCGCATTCTGGGTTGGCCCCGGTAAATTCGTTGACCGATTTGCAGACGCTACGGGCATGACGGCTGGCCAATGGCTGAACGAGTCTGTGGTCAATCCGTTCCGAGAGTTTCTCACGCGACATGGGGCTTTCCTGATTCTTGGCTTTGTGCTGTTGGTAAAGGTTGGCGACGCGATGGGGCAGGCGATGCTGAGCCCGATGATCGTTCAACTGGGTTTTACCGATCTTGAATATATCAGTGCGAACAAGATTTGGGGCTTTGCCGCGTTGATTGTCGGCTCGGCACTGGGCGCGCCATTCCTGCTCTGGTTGGGTATGGGGCGTGCGCTATTGATCTCTGGCCTGATGATGATGTTTTCGAACGCGATGTTTATGATCCTTGCGGCCACCGGCAACACATATTGGATGATGGTCGCGGCGATTGTCGTTGAAAATACGACCAGTGGTATCGGCCTCACGGTGTTTGCGACCTATTTGTCGGGACTTTCGAGCATTGCCTATACGGCGACGCAATTCGCCTTACTGTCGTCGTTCGCAGGCGTAGGGCGAACCTTTATGGCCGGGCCAGCGGGCTGGGTGGCGAAGGAATTTGGCTGGATCAATTTCTGGGGTTTCACCATCGTTGCCGCAGTTCCCGGCATGGTGTTGCTCTGGATATTGTGGAGCAAAGGCTATGTCGGTGAAGGCATCCGCCAGAGCACGACAATTGACGAAACAAAGCTGAAAGAGCCTGTAGGCGGATTGCGTATTTTGGGTTTCCTGTTGATTATAGCCGGATTGGTCGGGGTGCTGTTGTCGAAACAATTAGAGGCAGAGGCGACCTGGTTTTATGCGTCATTGGCAAGCTTCGTGATTGGCATGGCGTTGGCTTGGAAGCGGAAAGCTATCGCCTAGCTAAGCGTTCGACCTAAATCCTCGAACGCCATGCAAACGGCTTGTGCGGCGGACAATGCGCCGACGTCTTGGTCGCAGCCCATTGTCTGGCGCAACAGCAAACTCGCTCCGCGTGGATCATCCAGTGATGTTGCTATCGCCTCAATCAACCGTGCCTCGTCAATGGTCATGCGGGCGCAGCAACAGGCGGCGATCAGGATTTTCTTGTCCGCGCCGCGTGCTGTTTCGGCCATAAAGGCGCGCAGCATGATCATCGGGCGGCGGTAAGCCATGCCGAACACGCCGAGCAACGCGTTGGTCGCGGCGGCGTCGTGCAGTCCATGTGCGCCCATCCGGCGGATCACATATAGCAACAACTGGTTTGTGCCGATCATCGGCGCGGCAAAGGGCAGGGGGTTGGCGATGACAGGCTGATTCTGGTGCATGAATTGTCTCCTATTGAGGGAGCAAAACACCATATTTGTTAATGCAAGTCAATCGCAATAAGGTTATTCGGGGATTTGATTGTTCGCTTTCAAAACCTCGCCTGCAAGATAGAGCGAGCCCGCGATTAGAACTATTTCATGCTCCGGATCGACGGATAGCGATTGTATTGCCTGGGTAATATCCGATGCGGACATGGCGTTAGGACCAAACGCCGCCGCGTCATGATGATCGTGCCCCGCAATTGGTAGCACACTGATGCTCATAATCTTTTCCGATAGTGGTGCGATGATGGCCGACGGCTCTTTGTTGGACAGCATGCCAGTTACCATGTGAATACTCCTGTTGTCGGTGGCGAAATGCGCGGCGACAGCCAGCCCGGCATCCAAATTATGGCCGCCATCAAGCCAGACCTCTGTGCCATCCGCTAGCAAATCCGTTAGCGGCCCTTTCGCCAGCCGCTGCATCCGTGCAGGCCAGCGGGTCCACTCCATCGCAGCGGCAAGCGCACTTTCGGGAACTGTGATCGCGTTCTGATGGCGCAGCATCGCAACCGCTAGTGCCGCATTATCCGCCTGATGCGGCCCGGCCATGCGGGGCAGGGGCAGAGTGAGTTTGCCCTTTGCGTCACTGTAATGCAGGCCGCCGTCATAGACGACAGCATCCCACGTTTCGCCACGATCCAGCAATTTTGCGCCCGCGTGCATCGCTTGCTTGGCGATTTCGGTCAGCATGGACGGCGCATATTTTTGGCACATTAAGGGCACGCCCGCTTTGGCGATGCCCGATTTTTCAAAGGCGATCCGGTCGAGTGGTGGCATGTCAGGCACGCCTTCCTCGTCGGCCAATAAAAAGCCTTCGTGGTCGATGCCAAGCGAAGCGATGCCGCAAATGATGGGTGCAGCTACGATGTTAGTCGCATCCAGCCTTCCGCCGAGGCCGACCTCCATTATGCAAGCATCAGCAGGGGTGCGGGCAAAGGCGAGGAATGCGGCGGCTGTAGTGACTTCAAAGAAGCTGGCCTGCAATCCGTCGGCTTTGTCGAGCACTTCGGACAGCAATTCGGCCAGATAGTCGTCGGCGATCAGTCTGCCCGAAACTCTGATCCGTTCGTTGAAACGCACCAGATGCGGGCTGGAATAGACATGGCATTTCAGCCCCGCTGCCTCAATGCTCCCGCGCAGAAACGCGCAGGTTGAACCTTTGCCATTCGTTCCAGCGACATGGAACACCGGCGGCAGCTGGTCTTGCGGGTTGCCCAACCGCGCGCACAGCTCGCTAATCCGCTCCAGCCCCAACGTATCGCGCCCAGGAGACAATGCAGCTAACCGGTCAAGTTGCGCCTGAACCGCGGGGGATTCGGATTTGGCGTGGTCTGCCACAGTGGGGTCTAAGCCGCCTTTTTACCAGCCATCAAATAATCGATCAGGCCGGACAGCGTTGATTTCAGTTGATGCCGGTGCGTCACCATATCGATCATGCCGTGCGCGAGCAGATATTCAGCGCGCTGGAATCCTTCGGGCAATTTTTCGCGGATGGTCTGTTCGATCACGCGCTGTCCGGCAAAGCCGATAAGCGCGCCGGGCTCCGCAATTTGGATATCACCCAGCATTGCATAGCTTGCAGTCACGCCGCCAGTTGTCGGGTCAGTCAGCACGACGATATAGGGCAGATGCGCCTCGCGCAGCATCTGGATCGCCACTGTCGAACGCGGCATCTGCATCAGGGACAGTATTCCCTCTTGCATCCGCGCACCCCCCGCGGCAGTGAGGATGATATAGGGGCATTTCTTGACCACAGCTTCTTGTGCGGCCGCGACGAACGCTTCGCCCACAGCCATGCCCATCGATCCGCCCATAAAAGCGAAATCTTGCACGCTGACGACCGCGGATTGGCCGTCGATCTTGCCATAGCCCGAAATCATGGCGTCCGTTTCACCTGTGGAGGCGCGCGCAGCTTTGATCCGGTCGGGATATTTTTTGGTATCTTTAAACTTTAGCGGGTCTTCCATCACCTTTGGCATGGGCAAAACGCGCAGCGTGTCTTCGTCAAAGATCGCAGCAAAGCGTTCCGCTGGACCAATGCGGCCATGAAAATCGCATTTCGGGCAGACCGACTGGTTTTCCTCAAATTCTTTGAGGAAGATCATCGAGTTACAGCCTTTGCATTTATGCCATAACGTCTCCGCCGTTTCGCGCTTGGCTATAAACGGCATGGCATTGCGGACGCGAGTGACCCAGTTCATGACTTTTCACTACCCATAAAAAACCGTTAGCCCTGAGCCTGTCGAAGGGCGCCTCTCAGGGTGGCGCTATGTTGTCGGACGTGCTTCGACAAGCTCAGCACTAACGGTTTTGTAGTTAGGTTCGGGCTGATTGAATAGCGGCTTTTAACGAAGCCACATATTCCCTCACCGGACCAGCGGCATTGGCACCATGCTGCGCCACCAACTCAACAATCGCAGAACCCACAACCACACCATCGGCAACACGCGCAATCGCCGCGGCTTGCTCAGGAGTGCGGATACCAAATCCGACGGCTATTGGCAGGTCGGTGGCGGCTTTCAGGCGCGCAACGGCATCTTCAATACTGGCTTGGGCGGCTTGTTGCTTGCCCGTGATGCCCGCGACCGAGACGTAATAAACAAAGCCGCTGGAGCCATCCAAAATCGTCGGCAGCCGCGCCGCATCACTGGTTGGCGTGGCAAGGCGGATCAGGTCCACGCCTGCGCCGCGCAATGCTGGACCCAATTCGGGGTCTTCCTCTGGCGGGATATCGACGCAGATCACGCCGTCAACGCCAGCCTTTGTGCATTCCGCCGCGAACCAGTCTCCGCCGCGGATCGTCATCGGATTGGCATAGCCCATCAGCACGAGCGGAACGTCCGGATGCCGCACGCGGAAGGCGGCGGCAATGGCAAAGATATCGGCAGTGGTGGTGCCAGCGGACAGGCTGCGGATGTTCGCTTCTTGGATTACGGGGCCATCGGCCATCGGATCGGTGAACGGCATGCCCAGTTCGATTACGTCAGCGCCGCCAGCGACAAGCGCATCGAGATTGGCGGCGGTGTCACCGTCACCCGCAGTGATGAAGGTGACGAGCGCGGGGTGGGCTTTGGTGAAGGAGGTGGAGAGGCGGGTCATGCTTTTGATTTTCTATATATAGTGTAACCAAGCGAAAAAACGGCAGCAAAAAC
>JANOTI010000133.1:0-3309 GCA_031416255.1 Sphingomonadales bacterium
ATCGAATCAAGCCCGATGGGAACCTTGGTCCCTGGAATATGAAAGCTGCGTTCAAGCAACAGCTCCAGCGCCTCAACACGTTGCCGCACCGAATGCGGATCGCGGCCCATGCTGGGTAATGATTTGGCCATTTGGTTCATCTGTTCCTGCGAAATCGGCATGCTTGGTTCCTCTTCAGACCCTATTTCGTGTCCCGCCCCAGATATTGCAAGGGATGCCATCCACGCGCGTTCGGCGTGAATCCCAGCAAACCGCTGCGCGGCAGTGCCCAGCGGACTGGATTTGCCAGCGGCACAAAATTACGCAAATTCTGTAACTTAAGCTCCGCTTCACCCAGCTGGCGCATGCGTTCGTCGCGGTCCGTTGCACGCTGTGCCTGCGCGACTTGAGCATCAACATCGGCGCTGCAAATAGTTGTAACTTGGCATGACAGTTGTTCCAGATACCATGCCGGACTGGTCATATCGGCGAGTTGGTCGATCAGCCGCATGTCTTCTTGCTGCCCGGCCGTTACCCGTTCCGCTGAAAGACCAATGGCGGCAAGGTCGCTTTTGATCCGTGCAAACAGCATGCGGCTGCCCGGCCCGCGCGGCATGGCAATGCGAAGCGGACGAACCTTTCCGTTCGCCGATTGCCAGTTCTGGATCACCAAACGCGCGTCAGCCTTTCGCTGGTCGATCCGCCGCGATGCCCAATCGGGGCGCGCGACATCGGCACGGTTGGGCAAAGCTTCGGGCGCAATCGTCAGCATCTCTTTCCAGATGTTGACGTTAAAGTCTGAAATCATCCGAGGCCGATCGAACGCTTTTGTAATGGCTTCGCGGTTTGAAACTACAGACAGAAACGGCCCCGAGGCAACGAACAACAGCCCGAACATCCCCGGCGGTGAATCGTAAACCGCGGCTTCACGACCATCGGTCGCGGCCAGATACGGCAGATGTTCAAACCGCCCCTCCATCACCAAATCGGATTCGCCAACGACAAACCGCGCCAGCGCCGTCTGCGCATCATGCGGTGCCAAAGCCAGCCGTGCATCGTCAAGGGCAACCCCCCGCTCTGGGTCTTCTGCACGCCTCGATAGCTGCATTACGCCGGCTTGTTTGCGCGCAATCATCGGACCGGAACCAGCATTTTTGCGCAGCAGCCCGAATTCAGGCTGGGCAAGCAGCTCTAGCAAATTTGGCATGGGCGCTTTCAGCCGGATTTCGATTACTTTGCCAGTCATTGGAACGATGCGGTCAATCACCGCCAATTCACTGGCAATCCTACTTTTCCGCAAATCGATCAGCCGCTGCGACAGCGCTATCGCGACCTCATCTGAGCTAATATCACGACCGTCATTCCACCGTGTTTTTTCCAGCCGGAAAATATAGCTTAGCCCGTCTTCGGTGGTGATCCAGCGTGCGGCCAATGCTGGAACAACGCGGCCTTCAAAATCAAAACCGACTAACCCACGCGCCGTCGCCATCCTCAGATAGGCCGATGCCGGGGCTAGCGGGACTGCGTCGACAGCCATCGCACGTGGCTGGATTTCGACAACATCGACGCGCAGTCGTTCATTGTCGATCTGCGGGCCACAGGCTGAAAGCATCGTTGCACACATACCAATAAGGGCTAGCGGTAACCTCATTTCGACTTTAACCCCAAAGTCCGACTGGGATGGGTATGCGCGTCATTGTCGCGCCAACCGGTCACATTGGGGCGAACCAATGCGCGCGAGGTGTAATAATAGAGCGGGATTATCGGCATATCCTGCATCATTATCGCTTCTGCCTTGCGCATCAAGGCCACACGCGCAAGGGGGTTAGCCTCGGCCTGTGCCGCATCCAGCGCAGCGTCATAGGCCGCATTGGAATAGCCCGAATAGTTTTGCGCGCCGGTGTCGCTGCGATGGACCGACAGGAAGTTTTCAGGTGCCGGCATATCCGCGACCCAACCGGAACGAGCCAACTGAAAATCGGCGCGTTTCAGGCTATCGAAATGCAGGCTTGCCTCGCTGTTCAGCAATTTTGCCTCAACGCCCAGTTCGCGCCACATCGTCGCCATGGCGACCGCGGCACGGCGGTGTTCAGTTGAACTGTTAAAACGTATTTCAAATCTTAAGTGGCGGTTCGGGCCATAGCCAGCTTCGGATAACAACCGCCGCGCTGCGGCCAGTCGCTTTGCCTGCGGCCAATCGGCCCATTCTGGTCGATAGATCGCCTCTGCTCCCAACGACTTCGGCAACAGCCCCCATGCAGGCTCGTTGCCTGCATCCACCATTTTTCGCGCCAGCCAATCGCGGTCAATCGCCATCGAAAGCGCCCGCCGCACGCGCGCATCATCGAACGGCGGCTTGCGCGTGTTGAACGCGAAATAGTACGTACCGAGATAGGGGTGGCTGTGCACCAGCTCAGGATACTGCGCTTTCAACCAATGATGCCGCGCAGGCGGATAGTCGCTGCCGATGTGCGCGCCATCCGCCAGCACCAGACGCATCGCCGCGTTCATATTATCCATCGGCCGCCAGATCAGTCTTGTGGTGACTGGGCGGCCACTGTGCCAGCGGGGATTAGCCCCAAGCCGCAATTGCTGGTTCAGTTTCCAGTCGAGCAAGCGGTACGCCCCACTTGTCACTAACGGGCGGTCGGCAGTCCATTTGTCGCCGACCGCTGTTATCCGGTGGAACGGCAGCGCTGCCATCGCCGGATGTGCCAGCAACGCAGGCAGCTCGGGAAACGGGTTTTTCAGTCGGATAACCACAGTCTGCGGATCGGGGGCCTCAACCGAATTCATCACACCAAAGAGCGAGCCATGCGGCGAACCGCTGTCTTCAGCATTGATGCGCGCAAAAGCCGCCGGGAAAACCTGCGCGCTAAGCGCGGTGCCATCGGAGAATTTAAGGTCGTTGTGCAAACGAAACGTCCAGACTTTGCCATCAGCGCTGATTGTCCAGCCTGCCGCTAGGCCGGGCTCTGTTCTGCCATCGGCATTAAACCGCGTAAGCCCTTCAAACAAATCCGCCGCGATGCGGATCGAAACAAGATCAGAGACGATTTGCGGATCAAGCCCCCGCGAGTCCGCATCTGCCAAGCGGATCAGCGTGTCGCCTACAGCCACTCCTTCTGGCTGCGCACCACTGCTGCACGCGCAAAGCAGTGACAGCAGCAAGGGCAAAAGCAGACGCATATTGATTGTTTAGGGGCAAGGTTGCAGCCTAGCAACCTTAGCGATTTGTGATGCTTTCTGTTTGGGATAGAACCACTAAAATCCGTTTGCCCTGAGTAGGTGCTGAGCGAAGCGAAGTGCCGTATCGAAGGGTTTGGCGCG
>JANOTI010000134.1:0-6674 GCA_031416255.1 Sphingomonadales bacterium
CCGCGCGGGATCAGCACATCGGGCGTAACCTCCAGCGACAAGTCCCAAAAATCCTGACGCCCCAAGATATATGCGACCGGTTCGTGCGCCGTCCGCCGCGCTACCAACACGTCAAATTCGGGCGGGGCAGTAAGGTCGCGCATCCGCAACAGCAATGCGCTGCGATCAATGCGCAACGCATGCGCCAACAACAACTCAGCATCCAGCCGCGGCGTTTCGCTGGTGGGTTGCAATGTCTGTGTGGCTTTGGTCAGAGCGGCGGCGGCATCACGCATTTGGCAAAAGCTCGCCGGCTTGCCGCGATCCGGCTAAGTCGTCGCATCGTCCTGCAAGTACATATTTCCATCGGTTAGGCATGGCGTTGCGTTTGTCAGTGCCGTCATAGCTTATGTCCGTAGTCGCTTTGCCACACCCGATGAGCATCGCTGTCGCCCGAAACACGCCGGCTAGTCTCAACAATTCAGTCTGCCCGTCGCGCCCCATCATGCTTCCATAGCGTCTAATCCCACTGCCAGCTATGGCGCATTTAATGACACAACGATTCGACTTCAAAATCAGCGCGACCGACGGCAAAGCCCGCACCGGCAGCATCCAGATGCTGCGCGGCGAAATCCGCACGCCTGCGTTTATGCCTGTTGGCACTGCGGCAACGGTGAAAGCCATGCGCCCTGCCGAGGTGCGCGCAACTGGCGCTGACATTATTCTAGGCAATACCTATCACCTGATGTTGCGTCCTGGGGCTGAGCGTGTCGCACGGCTTGGCGGGCTGCATCAATTTTCCGGCTGGGACCGCCCGATCCTGACCGACAGTGGTGGCTATCAGGTGATGAGCCTGTCGGCCTTGCGCAAAATCACTGAAGAAGGCGTGTCCTTTCAAAGCCATCTTGATGGTTCCAAACATATGCTCTCCCCTGAACGCTCGATGGAGATTCAACGCTTGCTGGGGTCGGATATCGTTATGGCGTTCGACGAATGCCCCGCAAACGGCGTCAGCCGAGACGGCGCGATCAAATCGATGGAATTGTCGATGCGCTGGGCCAAGCGGTCGCGGGACGGTTTTGACAGCGGGGGAGAACACGCGTCGCGTGCGGCTTTGTTCGGCATCCAGCAAGGCTCGCTTGACGAGGAATTGCGCAAACGCTCCGCCGAGGCGCTGATCGATATTGGCTTTGACGGCTATGCTGTCGGCGGGCTGGCGGTGGGCGAAGGGCAAGAGGCGATGTTCGGCTGCCTTGATTATGCGCCCGATATGTTGCCAGCGGATAAGCCGCGTTATTTGATGGGCGTCGGCAAACCAGACGATCTGGTCGGCGCTGTCGAACGCGGCATCGACATGTTCGATTGCGTACTGCCCACGCGCAGCGGACGCAACGGGCAAGCCTTCACATGGGACGGCCCGGTCAACATCCGCAACGCTAAACATGCCGAAGATCAAGGCCCAATCGATCCGCGCTGCGATTGCCCCGTCTGCACCACATGGAGTCGCGCCTATCTCCACCACCTTGTCCGTTCGGGTGAAATATTGGGGGCGATGCTGATGACGCAGCACAATCTGCACTTTTACCAAAGCCTGATGGCGGGAATGCGCGCGGCTATTGGGGAGGGGCGGTTTGCAGTGTTTGCAAGGGATTTTAGGCGGGATTATTTGAAGAAATGAACGCCCCGATCAACGCCGCGTTGGATAGAGCTTCGGCTAATAGCCCGTTCCTTGCCCAGTTGATCGAGCGGCAACCTGTTTTGGTCGCGCTGATCAAAAAAGGCGATTTTGACTTGGCGCTTTCAGCCGCTCTGACCGTCAAAGTCGAAAACGACATCGGTGCAACGTTGCGTAAACAGCGGCAAGGTGTAGCGCTGGTTACAGCGATTGCGGACCTATCAGGCGCGTGGGACTTAACCAAAGTCACCTGCGTGCTCTCTGACTTTGCCGACGCTGCGCTTGAAATCGCCATCGCCGCCGCCTTTACCGAACGTGTGCCCTGCGAACCCGTGCGCGGCTTTGTCGTCATCGGCCTTGGCAAACACGGCGGGCAAGAACTGAACTACAGCTCTGACATCGACCCCATATTTCTCTATGATCCGGCAACACTTCCGCACCGCGAGCGCGAGGATGTCGCCGATAGTGCGGTGCGGATAGGACGGCGGGTTATCGAATTGCTTTCGGCGCGGGACGAGCATGGCTATGTCTTTCGCGTCGATATGCGGCTGCGGCCTTCGCCAGAGGTAACGCCGATCACCATCCCTGTTGATGCTGCGATCAGCTATTATGAATCTAGCGCGCTGGCGTGGGAGCAGGCGGCGTTTATCCGCTCTCGCGTAGCGGCGGGCGATCCCGAATTGGGTGCGTATTTTCTGAAGAATATCCAGCCGTTTATCTGGCGGCGCAGTCTGGATTTTGGACAGCTGGCGAATATCCGGGCAATGTCTGGCCAAATCCGCGATCATTATCATCAGGGGCAATTGCTAGGCCCGGGCTATGATTTGAAACGCGGGCGGGGCGGTATTCGGGAGTGTGAATTTTTCGCGCAAGCGCATCAGCTGATTCACGGAGGCCGCGATCCTGCTTTGCGGATCAGGGATACCAGAACGGCGCTCGCGCTCTTGGCCGAAAATCTGCGGATCGCACAGGATGAGGCCGATGCGTTGACGCAGGCTTACACGCAACTGCGCACTATCGAACACCGGTTGCAGATGGTCAACGACCGCCAGACGCATAGCTTGCCCGAGGATGCTGAGGAGCTGGACCGCGTGGCGCGACTGCACGGGCTGGACGATGGCAATGCGCTGATTGCCTTGCTCGAACAGCATGTTGTTCGCGTGGGTGCAATCTATGATGGGCTTGCTGGCGAGGAAGAGGAATCCGGCGCCCGACGCCTTGCCGACGAAGGCTTGCCTTTGCACGAGCAGCTAGAGGCGATGGGCTATACCGATGCGCCAGCGTTGGTTTCCCGCCTGACGCGGTGGCGCAGTGGACAGTTCCGCGCCATTCGGTCCAACTCCGCACGGGATGCGTTTGAATGCGTGTTGCCCAAAATAATGGAGGCACTGGCGCACGCTCCCGATCCAGACCGGGCCCTGTCGCGCTTCGACAATTTGCTGGAACGATTGCCCAGCGGCATCAATTTCTTCCATTTGCTCGATGCGCGCCCTGCCTTGCTAAAACTGCTCGCCGATGTGCTGAGCTATGCGCCGACATTGGCCGATGCACTGGCGCGGCGCAGCGAACTGCTCGAAGGGTTGATAGACAGCACCGCACTGGATTTACCGAGCGGACTGGACGGATTGGCCGCTGAACTGGACGCCCGTATCGGCGATCAGGATTATGAGCGGCTGCTCGACACTGTCCGCATTTTTGTTGGCGAAAAGCGTTTTGCCTTTGGCGTGCAGTTGATAGAGGGGCGGCAAGATCCGCTGGACGTGTCGCTGGCCTATTCGCAATTAGCCGAGGTCGCGGTGCGCACGCTAGCCGCCGCAACGATTGCCGAGTTTGAGGCCGCGCACGGTAAAGTGCCGGGCAGCGAGCTGGTAATCTTGGCTTACGGCCGCTTGGGCGGGCAGGCACTGACGCATGCTTCGGATCTTGATCTGGTGTTGTTGTTTACTGGCGAGAGCAGTGCGGAATCGGATGGTCGGCGGCCCTTGGGTGGGACGCAGTATTTCAACCGGCTGGCGCAGCGCGTGGTTGGCGCCTTGAGTGTGCAGACCGGAACAGGGGCATTGTACGAGGTGGACACCCGCCTTCGTCCTTCAGGCACGCAGGGGATGCTGTGCGTAACACTAGAAAGTTTCGCACAATATCAACATGATGAAGCCTGGGCGTGGGAACACATGGCGCTGACCAGAGCGCGGGTGGTTTACGGGCCAGCGAAGGGCGTTGAGTCGATCATCGACAAGATTTTAGCATTGCCTCGCGATACAACGATCCTACGCAAAGATATTGTAGCGATGCGTGCGGATATGGCAAAGCATAAGCAACCCAAGGGGGCGCTGGATGTAAAGCTCTGCCCGGGCGGTCTGGTCGACGCCGAATTTTGCATTCATGCAATGCAACTGGAGCATCAATCGGGCTTTGGTCCGCAGCTATCGGTGGCGGCGCAAGCACTGATATCTACAGGCCTTTTGCCGCCTGCTTTTGGCGATGCGCAAGAGTTATTGACGCAATTGTTAGTTTTGTTGCGATTGGTTGCCCCGGACAGCGAAATACCACCGGAGCCAGCCCGGATACTGGTTGCACAAGCGCTCGGGTTTGATGGCTGGGAGAATTTGATGGCAGCTGTGGTAGAGGCCAAAGCGACAATTTCTGCCGTGTGGCAAAATTATAAGGAGACAGCGAAATGACCGATATTGGCGATACACTTCCCAAAGTGACAGTGCGCGACAGCACAGGCGCGGATGTTCTGCTGAGTGATTTGCAAGGGCCGTTCGCGCTCTATTACTACCCCAAGGCTGACACGCCGGGGTGCACGAACGAAGCGAAAGATTTTACCGCTTTGGCCGCTGAATTCAGCAAAATCGGTACTGCAACTCATGGTATATCGAAAGATAAGCCAGCTAAGCTTGCAAAATTTGCCGCTAAATATGATCTGGCAGTGGCGTTGCTTTCCGACGAAGAAAGCGACGCGACCGAGCAGATGGGCGCATGGGTCGAAAAGTCGATGTACGGCAAAAAATACATGGGCATCGAACGCTGCACATTTCTGATCGGCAAGAATGGAAAGGTCGCGGCGGTCTGGCGTAATGTGAAGGTAAAGGATCATGCCGAGGCTGTCCTGGCGGCAGCGCAGGCGCTTGGTTGACTAGGCTTACCCTATATCGAATCCGTTCGCGAAAACTGGATCAGAAAAAGCGATTTTCCGCCGCCAGAATCATGCTTAAATCGGTTCGCCACGAACGGTGTGTGCAAACACTATCTTTGCTGGAAATGCCAGTAATCCGCCATTTTTGTAAGGTGCTGTGACCCCATTTAACAACTCGGCGCGTTAGAGGGCCGGTTTAACCCGGGATTGCGCGCAGAAGGTTGCATTGGTTTGAAAGTCCCCCTCTACATAATATCAAGATAAGGGTTGGCGGAAAAACCGCCTTGTTTGGGTCTCGCAGTCTGCGCCTTGGTTTCATCCAATAGGGTAAAATCCAAATTTGGTGCGGATCGCCTAAAAAGGGTTTTGAGTCTTATGTTTCGCAGCGCTTTGGCCATAGGCCAATCACTGATGGGCAAGCTCGCATTCGCTGGAGGTGTAGCATCGCTCGCACTGGCGCTGAATATTCCTTCCGCCTCCGCTAATGCGGCAGCAAACGCGTCGGATAACTTTCGCATTGCTCCTGAAGATGTTGCGGCTAACAAAACGCCGCTTGGCGTATCTGATCCGGAATTTCGTTCCTTGCACAGCAGCTGGGGTCGCGTAGATGGCGCGCCGGTTAAAGCAGAAGTTTCGATACCGTCGATCAACCCTGTTGAACTAATGCGTTTTTCCAGCCAATATGGCTATCGTACGGACCCGTTTCAGGGTCGCCGCAAAAATCACAAAGGCATCGATATTCCCGGCCCGATTGGTACACCAATCTTTGCAACGGCCGATGGCGTTATTGGTCGTGCGCAATGGGTGAATGGCTATGGCAAATTCATCGAGGTTGAACACGGCAACTTTATTCAGACCCGCTATGGTCACATGTCGGCTTTAAACGTTGTGCCTGGCCAACTTGTAAAGCAAGGCGATATCATTGGGTATATGGGCTCAACCGGCCGTTCCACCGGCAGCCATTTGCATTACGAAGTGCGCATTGCAGGTGATGCTGTAAATCCGACATCCTTCCTTGCGCCAATCACACAGCTTACCCCTGTCACAAAACAGTCAAACGGCTTGATCGCGACTAAGGTTGCTGCTACGACATCTCAAGGTGGCCCGACCGAATAGGTCAGCTTACCGAACGCATCACCTTTGGGAGAGGGTGTATTCTGGGGGGCTTAAGGCGGCAACGCCTTGCCCCCCCTTTTCTTTGTCCCTATATTGTGTTGCATGAACTCAGTTCCTGAAATCACCTTACTTCCCAATGCAGCGCGTCGCGTAGCAGAAATTGCTGTAAAACTAGGCAAAGATCCCGTGCTCCGACTCTCGGTCGATGGTGGCGGCTGTTCAGGCTTTCAATATCGATTTGGCTTGGCGGATGGCATTGATGCCGACGATGTTGTCGCCAATGGTGATGGGGCGCAACTCGTCGTCGATTCGATTAGTCTCGATCTGGTGCGCGGGTGTGCGGTTGATTTCGTGGAATCACTTGGCGGCAAAAGTTTTCAGGTGACTAATCCACAGGCTCAGGCTGGCTGTGGGTGTGGGTCTAGTTTTTCGGTTTAAGCTGATTTCTCTGGGATCGGTTTTGTGAAAAAGGCGGAAAGAAAATAAGACGGGAAGGGGTTGGCACACGTCTGGCCTACTTTTTTCTTTTCTGCCCGCCTTGGCTCACCATTGGTGAGCTGCAAAATAAGGTGCTGTCAACACTGGCGAACCACGCTAAAACCCGATCATGCGCATCGCCACTTACAACATTAACGGCATCAAAGCCCGCCTGCCACGCTTGCTCGAATGGCTCGACGAAACGCGGCCTGACATTGCCTGCCTGCAAGAAATCAAAACTCAAGACGAAGGCTTCCCTGCCGCCGAGTTTGAAAAGCTGGGTTACGG
>JANOTI010000135.1:0-4151 GCA_031416255.1 Sphingomonadales bacterium
TATCCTATTACGGCGTGTCGAAACTGGCGGGGGAGCGTTATGTTGATGTCTTCCACCGGCTCTACGGCCTCGATACAACGATCCTGCGCTATTTCCATGTCTATGGCCAACGGCAGGAATCAAACGAATTTGGCGGTGTGGTTTCGATCTTTCTGCGCCGCATTACCGAAGGCAAAAACCCCATCGTGTTCGGCCACGGCGAACAGGTGCGCAGCTTCACCTATGTGAGGGATCTGGTCGCGGCCAACCTTGCGGTTGCCACCAATGCGGCAGCGACTGGCCAAGCATACAACACCGCATCGGGCATCCGCGTGACCATCAACGAACTGGCCAAGGGCATGCTCGAAATCCTCGATCCAGAGGGCAAATTGCAAGTTGAGCATGGCGAGCCATTGATCGGCGACATCATGGAATTTGACGTTTCCAACGAAAAAATTCGCACCGAAATGGGGCTGAGTTTTAACCAGGATTTCTGGGGAACATTGCGCGCGGCTTTGTCGGATAAGGACGCATTTTTGGGGTCGTTGGAAAACTAGGTTCGTTCAACGGGAAGCGGCTTGGTCAGGCAGCGCCCTGCAATATCCGTTCTCCAGTCCCGCCGTTGGCAATGACTTTTGCCGGCACCCCAGCAAGTGTCAGCCCGTCCTCGGGGAAGGATTTGGTAACGACCGCGTTTGCTCCAATGACGCAATTGCTGCCGATGATGATCGGGCCGTACAGCTTTGCACCGGGCCCGATGTAAACATTGTCGCCGATGCGCGGCGAATACTTATGCACTTCTGCCGGATCAACGAATTGCGCCGCACCGCCAATGTGGCTGCCGACATGTATCCGGCAGTTTTTGCCAATCCGCGTTGTCGGGTCGATGACGATAGTGCCGTAATGCACAATCGCAAGGCCGGGACCGAAGATGTTCGGACCCATGCTAAACCCCAGCCGCACGGACAAACGTCGAAACCACAGCAGAAAGACAAAACGGAGCAAGCGCGGTTTTCTTGTGTTCAGCAGATACTCGTCAAGCCGCATCAAAACCTGAAATCGCAGCACGGGATCGAACAGCCAATTGCGCAAAGTAACAGGCGCGCCTCGGCTCACCGCATCGGCGTGCACATAGGCTCTAAAATCCTGCCATGAAGCGATCACACAACAATCCAAAATAGGGAAAGTTTCCTGTAATGCGCTGAAGTGGATCTGCCAACCACACATCGCTGATAGGGTTTTTTAAGAGAAGACATTGTTTGCTTGATCCTACGGCTCGGTTTGCGCGCCCGGGGCCACCGGCGCTGGCTTTTGGAACCGATGGCTGCTAGCTGTACCTCATGGATGCAAATCTTCCCTTCTCCTTGAAATTTGCTGCGCGCTTTCCTGACAGAAAAACGTCTGCATGACTTTTATAGGCATCGTTGGCGTATTGTTCAGCTTTATCGCTTTTGCCTGGTTCACGCAGCGCAAGGACAATAGCCGCCTTGCTCTGTTTCTGGTTATTGCGATCCTGCACATCGTTACGGCCTATATCTATTATTTGTTTGTGCAGACCACCGACGCAGACACTCAGCTGTACTATTTCGATCCTTACCGCTTTTATGAAAATGGTTTTGGTCTGGGCACAATGTTTGTTGTCTATGTGACGCAATATGCGATCGAGATGTTTGGCGGCAGCTATCTTGACTATTTCTTTGTGTATCAGGCGCTTGGCGTGTGGGGTCTGGCGTTGGTTTTCCGAACGATGGAGGAAGTCGCCGCCGCTTTGGAAACGCCATTGCCGCCGGTGATGTTGGGATTGATGTTTTTGCCCGGCATGTATTTCTGGACGGCCGCTATTGGCAAAGACGCGCCTTTGTTCCTTGCGTGTGCTTTGGCGGTTTGGAGCTCGTTTCGCATATCCAGCCGTTGGATATGGTTCGGACTGGCTATCGCGATAATGCTCTCTATCCGCGTGCACGTTGCATTGGTGACAGTTATTGCCTTGGCACTCGCGATGGTTTCGGGGCGCGGTGTCCCCCAAATTGCGCGGATCATGCTCGTTGCCTTGGCATTGGCTGGTGCCGGCTATTTGTTTGCTACTCTGCAATCCGAATTGCGGGTCGATCTGTCCAGCATTGAATCGATTGCAAGTTATGTCGATCAACAAACCGCAGCGGCAACGCGCGGAGTTGATAACACGCTGGCCAACTCGAGCTTTGCGGTCAAATTGCTAAGCCTGTTGTATCGGCCTTTTTTCATCGACTCAGGTGGGCTCTTTGGCATTATCGCGTCATTTCAGAATGCCGTCATGGTCGTATTCACCTTTTTGCTAATCCGCAATTTCCGCCTTTGGGTAGAACTGTTCAGAGGCTCGTTAGCGATCCGCTTTGCAACCATCCATTTCGTTACGATGTATTTGATGCTGGCAATAATGTATTACAATGTTGGCCTTGGCCTGCGTCAACGCGAGATGGCAACGCCGGCTTTGTTTGTGATTGTTGTAACTATTTTCATGGTTCGATCGTTGCGCCAACGCGCTGTTCCTGTTAGCCTTAATGGATATCCACAGGGCTTGCCCGGCGCAACAGCTGCTCAATCCTAGCGCGAAAAGACAATGAACCGGGGACAATTTTCGCGTCAGTTTCTTGCGCTATTTTCAGGAACTGTACTGGCGCAACTTTTCAACCTTGCCAGCTATCCCCTATTATCGCGGCTGTATTCGCCCGAAGATTTCGGCCTGTTCGGCACTTTTATTGCGGCATCGGCCATTCCCGGAGCCATCGCCTGCGGCCGGTTTGAGCTTGCAATCACAACGGCTCCGCATGCGGGCAGGTGGGCAGTGCTGTGGCTATGCTTTTGCATCTCTTTTGCTGTCGCGGTCATCTCTACGGTGTTGATTTCTGCATGGTGGTATTATGCGGCAGTGCCATCGGCGGGGATCCTTTCGCTGATGTTGTTTTTGGCTGTGTTGCTGACCGGGGTCACTAACGCGACTACGATGTTTTTGATGCGGCATGACAATTTCCGCTTTGCCTCGGTCGGCGTTGTGCTGCGGACAGCAACTACCGTCATCCTGCAATTGGGATTTGCCTGGGTCTGGCCGACGCCCTTGGGGTTGATCGTCGGTTTCTGTGCGGGGCTGGCGGCACAAGCGCTGATGGGCTTATCAATTTCCAGCCGTTCGCAGGGGCTTGGTAAGCCACGTTACGGCCAAATGCGCGCCATGCTGCGCCGTTTCCGTGGGCAGGTTGGCGTCGATTTGCCCGGCACTTTGCTTGCGGCTTTGGCGATTAACCTCCTCCCGTTTTTTCTGCAATTCCTTTACGGTATTCGCGCAGTCGGGCATTTTTCGGTGGGGCAGCGTATTGCGGTTCTGCCGCTGCAATTGTTCAACGATTCGTTAAGCCAAGTTTTCTTTCAACGCGCCGCCCGTGCTTTTGAAGAACGCGGCGAGTTTTGGCAGGAGTTTCGCTTTACGCTGCTCTGGTCGGGCCTGATTAGTCTCGTTATGCTGTTTGGTATGCTGTTCCTTGCACGGCCTGTTCTGGCGATCTATCTCGGCCCCGGCTGGGATTTAGCAGCGACGATCCTGATTATTATGGCACCCATGCTCGCCATTCGCAGCGTGACCATGTCGCTTGCGACAACGGTATTTGTCCTCCGCCGCCCTGCATGGTTGTTGTTCCACAACCTGGCAGGGGTAGCTGCCATTGCCGGGGCTTTTGCCTTTGCATGGGGTACCGGTGCTGGACTGACGCAGTTTTTAACATTACTTGCGGTCCTACAAGGAGCCGAGCTTCTTATTTTTTTAGTGACAATCGCCATAGCTGCACGCCAGCAGTTCACTTCAAGTAAGGTTACAGCCGGTTAAGCTGTTTTATTTTCTACTGCCTCAACAAACGCTGACGACGAGCCAGGCACAAAAACTTGCCGAGTAATACGAAGGCCATACCCTGACATCTCTGCCTCGACGTTAGCTAGTGTATGATAACGTACATGGGCGTTATCTAATGGAATACCGTGCAGTAAATCACGCTTCCGCTTCCACATCCGCCAAATCAGATACGCATGCTCGACCGGCGCTAAAACGATACGGGCCAGCTTTTTCAATCCTCGGCTATGAGAGTGCACCACAGCGAAAGTTTTACTTTCAGCTAGTATGTGGGGATCGTGCACGCCCAACTGGC
>JANOTI010000136.1:0-9004 GCA_031416255.1 Sphingomonadales bacterium
CATTTTCCAAACGCCATCGCTCTGACGCTCGAACTTCCCGTTTCCGTGGAGTCGGACGGTTGGGCCATATAGAAGCTTTGCCATTTCTCGTGCCAAATCGCGTTTCATGCTCACATTAACGTGGAATGCGTCACCATCCTGCAGTGTCGCATGAGCTGTGGCATCTCGCCCCCCGATGTTGACAATTTGACCTTGAATCGCGGTGTCTTCTCTAAAGGGAGGGAATGTGATGACCTTCGGTCGATCGCGACCCACAAATGGGACCACAACTCGTCCAGTTTCACTCTCGAATAGCGAACCAAGGGCATTGTCGTTTGCAAGCAAATCTTCCAGCGCTTGCCTAGCAACAAGAGCCTCTCTCGGCGCATCGCCTGCGCGAACACTTTGAAGACGGCTCTCGACTTTCGGCACATCGACCGAGTCAACGCTGTGGACCAATCGGGCACTTCCCGGGTCGACACGCACAAAATGTGTGTGCTCTTGATGCCCTATTAGCTTTGCCAACGCAGCCATATACTCGGCCAGCCGCGCCATAGGCAGCGTATCAGGCGTAAACGCATCAATCCGGAAAGTGAACTCCGTAGGTTTCACTGCACTCCCTAACCTGTGAGCTAATTTTCGTAGAGGGTAAGGTAGCGCGCAATCGTTAAGGAAGAAAGAGGGAAAGCAATTCGAATGAAAGTGGGCTTAATGTTTCTCTTCTGTGGCGCGAGAGACTGAAAGTCCATGCAAGCAACCCAATTCACCCCTTGCAATGTAGGATTTCATTTGCAATTGTTCGTTATTTGTTCCGCCGATGCGGATCAGATTGCTCTTTCTCATTATTGGCATCCCCTTCCAATATCCCTCGGGATCAGTGTGCACCCTAAGGGGCGAAGTTTACACTTTCGGCCCCTTCTTGGTAAACTTTGCAAAGAACCGCGCACAAAGAATATCCGTTTAAGGTGAGTCCTTAGTGAGTCCTTAGACGCAAATCCGCCATTTTTCGGTTAGGGACTTTCGGCCCCCAAGCTCTCCCGCCGTTGCACAAACCTTGTAAGCCGTGGTTAATCGGCTGGAGTTACATCGGCATAGAGATTATTCCGTGATCACTATTCTGCCACATTAAGAGGTAAACCCATGCGCCTGACCCTTATCCTCGCTTTTGCCGCAACCACACTTGCAACCACCGTTAGCGCGCAAGGCAGCGGCGCTTTTGTAGTGTCCGAAACCGGACGCAGCTACGCACGGCTGACCGATGCGGTCGCGGCGATTGCCGATGGGCAAGGCACGATCCTGATCGCGCCGGGCACGTATAAAGAATGCGCGGTGCAGACCGCCGGCCATGTATCGTACCGCGCGCAAGTTGCCGGGCAGACCATTTTCGACGGCGGCATTTGTGAAGGCAAAGCGGCGTTGGTGCTGCGCGGGCGTTCTGCCGCAGTGGACGGCATCGTTTTTCAAAGCATGGCCGTTCCCGATGGCAATGGCGCGGGCATCCGCTTGGAAAAGGGCAATTTGGACGTTACGCGGTCGGTGTTTCGCAACAGCGAACAGGGCATTTTGACCGCCGAAGACACGGCTGGCGAGATCATCATAGACCAATCGACCTTTACCGGCCTTGGCCGGTGCGACCGCGGACTATCCTGCGCGCACAGCATCTATGTCGGTGATTATGGTTCGTTGACCGTCACGCGCAGCCGGTTTGAGCGCGGCAATGGCGGGCATTATGTCAAAAGCCGTGCGGCGCGCGCGATCATCCAGAACAACGCCTTTGACGACACACGCGGCAAAGCGACCAACTATATGATCGATCTGCCCGGGGGCGCATCGGGCATGATTAACGGCAATGTTTTCGTCCAAGGCAAAGACAAAGAAAACTACAGCGCCTTCATCGCGGTCGCCGCCGAAGGCCGCACGCGCAGCAGCAGCGCGCTAGCGATCAGCGGCAACGACGCCAGCATCGCGGCAGGAGTGGACCGCAACACTATCTTTGTCGCAACCTGGGGCGACGACCGGCCGACTTTGGGGTCCAACCGGCTGGGTCGCGGCCTGACACCGTTTGAAAAGCGCTAGTCCTACCGCCCCTGGCTTCTCCAGCGGCGCACGACACGTTCCAGCATCTGATCTTCGCCGCCGGTTTCTTGCCACAATACCGAGAACAGCGGATCTTCCGATGCCGGACGCTTGTCCTCTTCCAAAGTATCAAGCGCGACGCGGATCGGGATCGACACACCTTCGCCGCAGATAATACATTCGCGGTTGCGCAAAGCCGGGATCGCGTCAAGAAAGCCACGTGCACCTTCGGGCATAGCGGCGCGGACATAGGCTTGGTCGCGGTCGTTGTTCAGACGCATCGATATGATCGTGCCGCATTGTGACAGCACACCTTCGGCCAAATCGGATGGCCGCTGCGTAATCAGACCTAATGAAACGCCGTATTTGCGGCCTTCCTTAGCAATCCGTTCGAGAATTGTGCGCACCGCGCTATCGCCTGATACGCGATCAGACGGGATGTACCGATGCGCCTCTTCGCACACCAACAGGATCGGCCGCTGCGGTTCGTTCCGTGACCAGATGGCAAAGTCAAACACCATCCGGGACAGCACAGCCACCACCGTTGCAGTAATATCCGAAGGTACACCCGAAACGTCGATGATCGAGATCGGCTTGCCCATGCTGGGAAGGCGGAAAATCTTTGAGATGAAATCACTCATCGTGTCACCGACCAGCATGCCGGAGAACATGAAATTATAGCGGGGATCCGCTTTCATCTCGTCAATCTTGCCTTTGAGCCGCAAGAACGGCGCACTGGACGATGCCTTATCGAGCTTGCCCATTTCATTCTGGATGATGTTGGTCAGATCGGAGAGCAAATAGGGGATCGGGGCATCGACGGTCAATTTTCCAACGCTTTCGGCAATCCGGTTTTTCGACCGCGCCTGAAGCAAGCAGCGGGCGAGAATATCGCAGTCCATCTGTTTCTCATCGCCTTTGGACGTGACGAAAACTTCGCAATGCTCGGCAAAGTTCATCATCCAATAGGGCAGTGCCAGATTGTTCACGTCAAACAGCGCGCCGTTGGTTTTGAACGCGGCGCTGTATTCGCCGTGCGGATCAATCATCACGATATGGCCTTCGGGGGCGATGTCGCAAATTTTGTGAAGGATCAAAGCAGCGCTTGTTGATTTACCGGTACCGGTTGACCCCAGTAGCGCGAAATGCTTGCCCAGCATCGCATCGATATAAAGCGAACCACGGATATCTTTGGTTGGAAAAACTGTGCCGATTTCGACATTGGCCCGTCCGTCAGCAGCATAGACCTGCTTCATATCGGCGCTGGACACCGCATAGACATCTGACCCCGGCACTGGATAGCGGGTAACGCCGCGGCGGAAGTTATAGATTTTGCCGGTCAACCGCTCTTCATCGCCTTCGCCTAGGAAATCGACTTGAGCGAGGATCAGGCTGGGATCGCGCGGGTGCAGCTTTTGCGTGCGAATGCTGGCGAGAAGCCAGATGTTGCCGACGCGGATTTTAACCTGACTACCGACTTGTCCCGCTGTGGCGACGCTGGGGTCGCTATGGCCCATCAATTCGTTGACCGTCGCTGCATCAAGGCTGATTTGAGAGCCGGAACCGGCTATTTCAATCACAGTCCCGATCATATGGAGCGAGCGCGAACCGGGCGCAGAATGCACGGGTGTCGAAGGTGCAGCAACTCCCCCGCTGGCTGTCGCAGCCTGCGCACCTGTATAGGCAGGCTCCGATTGGCGAGCCGCGCCGAAACCTTGGCCATTTACTGCGTCAGACATCCATACACCTCGTCGATTGAACACGATGTGCAATAGTCAACTAAGGTAAATATTTAATGAGCGACCGCCGTGCGTGACCGGTCAAAACCGATTACAACCTGGCAAAGGCAATCCCGGCAATCCAGCCGAGGAGCAACGAAATTACCACAGCCAGCACCCCGTAGATTAACGAAAATTGCTGCGACAAAATTGTGATGAACCGTTCAAAACCGGTTTTGCTGATCGTTACCGTTACCCCGTCATCCGCGACAATCACCCGCCCATCGCGGATCAGCAATGTTTCCGCGACATAGCGGCCTTCGGGGACGCTGGACGGGATCGCCAGCCGCGCGCGATACAGCACTTGATCGGTGATGTTCACACTATTCGCAGCCTCTACATACAGGCCGTCACGCTGGTTGAGATCGACAAGGCCCGAACGAAAACGGCGAACCTCGGCAGCATCGACTTCACCGGTCGGGGACAATTGCAGCCGTTCCAGCCCCAGTTCGTAAATAGCCGCTGTACGCGCATTGATAATCGTGTCCAGAGGACGCGACGAGGCAATGGCATAATAAGTCGGGGCCGACCGAAAATCGATGCTTTCTGCGTTGATCCAGATTCCCGCAACCTGCCGTTTTTCGCGCACGATAAGCGGCCGTGTAGGGCCGCGCAGCACCACCGCAACGTCGATCTGCCCTTCGGGTACTACGCCGCGCGGATAAATGATTGCGCCAAACAGCAGCAGTTCTACCCCTGTAAAACGCGACTGGATGTTGATATCGCGTTGCGACACATCCGGCACCAGCTTTGGCACCGCCGATTGCGCGAAGGCTGTGCTTGGCAGCGCCAGCAGCACGAGCAGCAAAAGCAAGCGGCCCATCATAGCAACTGTACCGTATAGATTTCATCGGGCCGCCAGCCAAGGCCAAGCGCCATGCGGATCGCCACCAGCAAAACAATCGCTGCCAAAAACAGTCGCAAATATTCAGGCTTCATCCGCTGCGCCAATCGTGCGCCGATCTGTGCGCCCGTAACGCTGCCGATCAATAGAAATACAGCGAGAACGATATCGACCGCTTTAGTGGTCAGGCTGTGCACGATTGTCGAGCTCATCGTGACAAACAATATCTGAAATAAAGACGTACCGACGACGACATTGGCGCTCATTCCTAAAATATAGAGCATCGCTGGTACCATGATAAAGCCGCCACCAACGCCTAGCAGCATCGTCATTATGCCGGTGATAAAGCCAAGGACCAAAGGCGCCAGTGGCGAGATATACAGCCCTGATCGGTAAAAGCGCCACCGCCACGGCAGATTGGCGACCAATGGATGATGCCGCCTTTTGCTAGCAGGAACAGGGCGGCCGGCGCGAGCCGCCATCACTGCGGTCAGGCTTTCACGCATCATCATGCCGCCGATGCCACCGAGCATGACAACATAAAGGATGTTGATAACGGTATCGATCTGGCCCCACGCCTCCAGAATACGGAACAACAGCGCGCCGAACAATGTTCCGAAAAGCCCTCCGACAACCAGAACAGCCCCCATGCGGAAATCGACACCGCCGCGTTTCATGTGCGCAAACACGCCCGAAACGCTGGCGCCTGTGACTTGTGTCGAGGCAGAGGCGGCCGCAACCACGGGGGGGATGCCGTAGAAAATCAGCAATGGCGTTGTCAAAAACCCGCCACCCACACCGAACATGCCCGACAGCATTCCGACCGCACCACCCAACAGGATGATAACGAGGATGTTGACCGACAATCCGGCGATAGGCAGGTAGATATCCATTTTTGCGCGCTAACGGCCTTCCCCTGAACGCCGCGAAAATGGCGTATGAGAATATCCCTAAGCGTTTTTTTCCGCGCAATAAAGCCGTGTGTGTGCGGGTGCTTTAGACAGGCGCAACAGGATTGCCGAGCAAGCTCAATTTTTTCCATCCGCCGTGGTAATAATAAGCCACCGACAGGATTACCGAGACAATGCCCGTTGCGATAAAGGCCCACCAGATGGCATCCGCACCATAAGCATCATGCAGTCCAAAACCGATCAGGAAGCGGACAACAACGCCGGAGATAATCAGGATCACCAGCGGCCCCAGCACCGCCCCGTTGGCGCGCACGATAAAGGTGACCACCATCGAAATCCCCATCAGGATATAGCTCCACCCGATCACATGGTTGATGTGGATCGCAATCGGGATTGCGTTGCTTGTCTGTGGCAGAAACAAGCCCAGCAGCGCCCGGTCAAACAGCGTGATTGCCAGCAGTATAACCACAGTCATCACCACGTTGATGGTCACCCCGGCCCAAGCGATTTTGCCCACACGGTCCCATTTGCCGGCACCGATATTCTGCGCTGCCATCGCACTAACCGCGCTGCCGACCGCAACCGCAGGCATTTGCACATAGCTCCACAGCTGGTTCATGACACCAAAGGCCGCCGCTGTATCAACGCCTTCACGGTTGATAAGGCCGATCATCGCCAGCGCAGAGCCGGACATGATAATCATCGACAGCCCCATCGGCAGACCCATTTTGGCGATTGAGGCGAGATATGTGGCGGTCGGTTTCAGCCACGCCAGCTCGGCCCCGCGCAGCCGAATGGCCAGATCCTTGGCATAGATGCGCTGGATCAAGACCACGACGCTGACCAGCCCCGCAATCAACGTCGCCAAAGCCGATCCGCCAATGCCCATTGCCGGTATCGGCCCTAGCCCCAAAATGAAGATCGGGTTGAGCACAATATCGAGCGCGACATTCAGCACCGAATTCCACATCGGCGTCACCGAATCGCCGACACCGCGCAGCGACGATGACAGCAAGATCATGATGAACGAGGTCGGCATGCTGAGGAACATGATCCGCAAATAGGTTAAAGCCAGCGGGTATGCGCCTTCGGGTGTGGCCAATAAGCGCAGCAATTGCGGCGCAAAAATCCAGCCGAGTACAGCAACGATTGTGCCTGCGATCGCAAACATGGTCAGCGCTGTACCGATCACCCGCCGCACAGATTCAATATCGCGGCGGCCCATATGCTGGCCGATCAGTATTGTCGTTGCCATCGAAAAGCCGAACAAGGTCGAAAACATCAGGAACATCACCATCCCCGCATTCGCCGAAGCCGCCAGCGCCTCCACCCCCAGAAATTGCCCGATCCACACCGAGTTCACCGAGTGGTTCAGCGATTGCAGAATGTTCACACCCAGCGACGGCAGCGCAAACAAGAACAAGGTCTTGCCAACCGGGCCGATGGTAAGGTCGCGTTGGGATTTGGGGGAGGACATCAGGGGTGTCATGGCAGGCGAGAACCAAGAGCGATAGGATTTTGTCGAGACCCGTCCCTCTCCAGTAGGAGAGGATATGCAGCCTTAGCGATGTATCGCTTAGGCGAAGTTGGTGAGGGGTTGTGGGTTGTCGATAGGGCGCAACCCCTCACCCAGCTATGATTAATTCGCTACGCTCACAAGTCTCCACAACCCTCTCCCACTGGAGAGTGGGCGAGGTGATGCCAGCGCAGCCGCCAAACACCATTTGTTGCTTCGTGGCTTTGTGTGAGCAAAAATTATTTCACACGAAGCCACGAAGCCACAAAATGAGCTACCCCAGACGCGCCAGCGCCGCCGTCAACCGTTCCGCCTCAGCCGATTTTTCCGCATGATCGGCACGGGCTTTTTCAACCGCTTCGGGCTTGGCTTTTTCGACGAAGGCAGCGTTGGACAGGCGGCCTGAAAGCGCGTCGCGTTCTTTGGTGGCGGCTTCGATGGCTTTGGTAATGCGGGTGCGTTCGGCGTCTAGGTCGATGATGCCGTCCAGCGCATAGACAATTGTATCGTCGCCAACGACAATTTGTGCAACGTTGTTGGTATCCACCGCCGAATAGACAAAACTGTCGATCCGGCCAAGACGTGACAGAGCAGCAGATTGCCGTTCGATAATGCCCAACGTCGAGGATTGAGGATCGGCAATATTGGCGACCAAACGCGTACCCGGCGGTATGTTCAACTCTGCCTTAAATGACCGAGTTTTGCTGATAGTATCGACCACCCATTCTATCTCCGCACTTGCAGTAACGGTAGCTTGGTGGAACACATTCTCGTTGACGAGGAGCTCAGGATGCAGCGTTTGCGCCGCTGGCTTGGGCCATTTGGCATGAATAATGTCATACTTGCGCTCACCCATTGAGTGCCAAAGTTCTTCGGTAATGAATGGCATAAACGGGTGTAGCATCACCAAAATCTGATCGAGTACCCAGCCAGCAACGATCTTGGATTCCCCGTCCATCTCACCTTTTTCGCCATCGACATAAGCTGGCTTAATCAGTTCTAGATACCAGTCGCAAAACTGGTCAAAGACCATGTGATAGATCACGTCCGCCATGCCGTCGAAACGGAATTCGGCAAAGGCTTTGTTGAGCTTTTCGACCGTCTCGACGACCTCACCGATGATCCAGCGGTTGACCGCAAGTTCGGCTTTCGGCGCTGAAATCGAGTGCGAGCCGCCGATGCCGTTTGATTGCGCAAAGCGTGCCGCGTTCCATAGCTTGGTGGCGAAGTTGCGGTAACCGGCAACGCGGCTTTCATCCATTTTGATGTCGCGGCCCTGGCTCTCCATCGCCGCCATAAAGAACCGCAAAGCGTCGGCACCATATTGGTCGATGAGGCCCAGCGGATCGACAGTGTTACCCTTTGACTTCGACATCTTGCTGCCATCGGCCGCGCGGACGAGGCCGTGGAGATAGAGCGTCTTGAACGGCGCTTCTTTCATGAAGTGCAGACCCTGCATAATCATGCGGGCGTCCCAAAAGAAGAGGATGTCAAAGCCGGAGACAAGCACGTCATTGGGGTAATGGCGGTTCAATAATCCCTCTCCCCTTGCGGGAGAGGGGGGAGCCGCGCCAGCGGCGGAGGGAGAGGGGGTGAGGTTTTGCACTGCCTCTCCCGGCTCGCTACGCTCCCCGCCCTCTCCAGTGAATGGAGAGGGTTTTTCCTCCGGCCAACCCAAAGTCCCAAACGGCCAAAGCGCCGAGGAGAACCATGTATCGAGGACGTCGTTGTCGCGTGTCAGCTCAACACCGTCACCGGCCAAAGCCTGCGCGCCTGCTTCATCTTCAGCGACAAAAATATTGCCGTCAGCATCAAACCAAGCCGGTATCCTATGCCCCCACCATAACTGCCGCGACACGCACCATGGCTGGATATTCTCCATCCAGTTGAAGTAGGTTTT
>JANOTI010000137.1:0-7112 GCA_031416255.1 Sphingomonadales bacterium
GCTTTCATTTAGGCAGCGACCTTCATCAGCATTTCTCCTTTGAGACTCATCGGACCGGATTCGGTAATATCGACAGTTATAATATCGCCGATGTTGAGGCCGGGCGCAACTACATGAACCGACTGTAGCCATGGTGATTTACCGATAAGCTGCCCCGGCAATTTCCCTTGCCGCTCCAGCAAGATGTCCGTGGTGCGGCCCAAGGTGGTTGCGTTAAACGCCGTCTGTTGATCGACCAGCAAAGTTTGCAAACGTTGTAGCCGTTCATCGGCGACTTCGTTTGCGATTTGACCGTCCATCGAGGCAGCCGGCGTTCCCGGGCGCGGGCTGTATTTGAACGAATAGGCCATCGCATAGCCAGCATCGCGGACGATGCTAAGCGTGTCTTCAAAATCGGCATCGGTTTCACCGGGGAAGCCAACAATGAAATCGCCTGACAAAGCGATATCAGGGCGGACCGCGCGGACGCGCTCGATGATGCGCAAGTATGAATCGCGGGTGTGGCTGCGGTTCATGGCTTTCAAAATGCGGTCGCTGCCGGATTGCACGGGCAAATGCAGAAAGGGCATGAGTTTTTCGACGTCACCATGCGCCGCAATTAACCCGTCGCTCATGTCATTTGGATGACTGGTCATATAGCGGATGCGCTGCAAACCATCGATCCGGTCAAGCGCACGGATGAGCGTGCCGAGGTCTTGGCCATCAGCCTCCCACGCATTCACATTCTGCCCCAGCAGCGTAATTTCTTTCGCGCCTGCATCGACAAGCGCATGGGCCTCATCAATCAGTTCAGCAAACGGTCGGCTGATTTCGGCCCCGCGGGTGTAGGGAACCACGCAATACGTGCAGAACTTGTCGCAGCCTTCTTGCACCGTCAAAAACGCCATCGCGCCCGTTTTGCGGCGTTTGGGCAGTACCGCAAACTTGTCGAGACCTGGTAAGTCAAGATCAACGCTGCGTTCGCCGCGTGCAACCGCTGCGACCATTTCGGGCAGTTTATGATAGGCTTGCGGGCCAACGACAATGTTCACCTCTGGTGCACGGCGGCTGATTTCGGCGCCTTCGGCCTGCGCCACGCAACCGGCAACCGCAATGATCGGGTCCGGGCCATCTTTGCGGCGCAAACGGCCGATTTCGGAATAGACTTTCTCGGCGGCCTTTTCGCGGATGTGGCAGGTGTTGAGGACGACCAGATCGGCAGCGTTCCGGTCGTCGGCTTCGGTCATGCCTTGCGCTGCAAACATCTCAGCCATCCGCTCGCCATCATAGACGTTCATTTGGCAGCCGTAGTTTTTGATCGCATAAGTTTTGGGGGATTCGGTGGTCATACCACAGCCTATACAGGACGGCGGCTATGGTCGCCAGACTGCATCGCGTGCGCAATGCGGCTTCGCACCTCGGCTGAAATCGCTTTGCGGTCCGGATAATGCGCAGGATCAAACGGATCAAGGAAATGCAAAGTCGCGGTAATCGGTTTCAGATAGGACATCACCCGCCAGAAATTCTCGACAATGCCTTCCTCGCCAATCCAGGACATACGCGCTGTGTGGCGGCCATAGGTTAGGAACACGGGCTGGACCATCATGCCCATTGGCGGCGGGACAAGGGCTGCGAACAACGCCGCTTTAAAGGGCAAAAGCCCTGATCCGTCGTGCGTTGTGCCTTCGGGGAAAATCGTCACGGGTTGATCGCCGGTCATGGCAAGGCGCAGTTCATCGACTTGATCGCCAATACTTAACCGGTTCTCGCGGCTGACGAATATGGTGTTGTTGATCGTGCACAACCAACCGATCAATGGCCATTTCTCGATGCCGTCATTGGCCACAAACGTACAGCCAGTGACGCCAGACATAACCGGAATATCGATCCAGCTGTGATGGTTGGATGCGTAAAAAACGTTTTTGCGAATGCGCCTGCCCGTTGTCGCGGTTGCAATCCCGGCGGTCCAGCTGACAGAAAGCAAAAACAAGCGTGGCCATGGCGAAGGCTGGCGAAACAGACGCCAGAGATTGTGGAGAAGTACGCCCACAATTAACGATGCAAGGATTACCAGCAAGCGGGCGACAAACATCGCTTGCCCTAAAATAAAGGCCAGCGGGTTCCTGTGGTTAATCGTCGCGGCTAATGGCAACGCCGTATAATTCCATGCGGTGATCGACCAAACGATATCCCAATTTTTCAGCGATCAGTTTTTGCAGCGCTTCCAATTCGGGATCGACAAATTCAACGACTTTTCCGGTTTCGACATCAATCAGATGGTCGTGATGCGCTTCTGGCGATGCTTCATACCGTGCGCGGCCATCACCGAAATCGTGGCGGTCCAATATGCCCGCTTCTTCAAACAAGCGAACGGTGCGGTACACCGTTGCGATCGAAATCTTTGAATCAACCGCCGATGCGCGCCGGTAAAGCTCTTCAACATCGGGATGGTCATCAGCATCAGAAATGACCCGCGCGATCACACGGCGCTGGTCGGTGATACGCAGGCCGCGATCATGGCACAAAGCCTCAAGGTCAATTCGGGTTTCCATATACCATTACATTTAGTGCGCCGGTTCGATTCGTCAATGACGGGGGTCCAATTCCACCATTTATGTCACCGAGGCGTCAAAATGGCGAAGATATCGGAGGGAAGTGGCCGCCACAGATAGCGGTTCTATCTGCAAGGCCATTTCGCTTCGATATCGAAGCCATTTTGACGTCCTTCGGATTTGACCGATTTTGCCCATCGCTGCGTTGGCAAGCCTTGACTTAGAACCACTAAGTCTGCGGATTGCCAACTAGCACTGAACAAAATCGCTTCAAACCTCGGCGACAAAAATGGTGGAATTGGCCCCCTAGGGCCAGTCATCGCTGACCGGCCCTTTCATAATCGGATTCAAAGATCAGGCTTACTTAACCTTTTTCTTGCGCCCCGATCCTGGAGCACGACCAAGGCCGATTGCCTTTGCCAAAACGCGGCGCGTTTCGGCATAATCAGGTGCAACCATTGGATAGTCGGCAGCAAGGCCCCATTTGGCGCGATAGTCATCAGGCGTCATGCCATAGCTCGTCATCAAATGGCGTTTCAGCATTTTCAGCTTTTTGCCGTCCTCAAGACAAACGATATAGTCTTTCTTGACCGAGTTGCGGATTGGTACAGCGGGTTCCAGAACCACTGGAGCTGTTACCCCACCCGATAGCCCAGCAAGCGCCCCGTGGACATTGCTGATAAGCGTAGGCAAGTCAGAGACTGCCACGCTATTGTTGCTGACATGCGCTGCGACAATATCTGCCGTGAGCGTGATCAGCATTTCGTTATTTTCTCCTGTTTCCGTTGTCATTGTATTCCCCTTGACATGGAATTGTTGAACGACCCTATCGAATGCCATTTGGCATTTCGATGTAAAGTCTTTATCGGAGCAAATAAAGCGCGTCAATTGAGGCTGAGGATAAACAGTCTAAAACCTATTGTTGAAATTTCAACGCCATAGTGATGGCATCCAAATAATCACCATTGTATGCTCTATAATAAGACGGACGACGGCCCACGGGCTGAAACCCGATTTTGCTGTAAAAATACTCTGCAGTATTGCCTTCCCTAACTTCAAGAAAGACGACGTTTCGACCAGCATTTAATGAATTTTGTAAAAGTGTTTCAATCAATTGGCGACCAACGCCACTGCGTCTGGCCGATGGCAAAACACCAATCAGCAGCAATTCTTCCTCATTGCAGACCCAGCGGCTGAGCGTGAAACCCGTAATCTCGTTCTTTAGCGTTGCGACAAGCAATTGTGCGCCGGGTAGTATGAGAGTGGACAGGCATTGCGCGGCTGTCCACGCTTCGCCAAAAACTGGGTCGAACGCATTTTCCATAACCGGCATGATAGCGGCAATATCGCGAGCATCCCCCGTACGCACTTCGATCACGGGGTTATGCCGCCCGGCAATTTGGCATCGGGGCCACGAACATAATGCGGCTGCGCAGATAAAGGCGGTGCTTCTGCGATGGATAACCAGTGGCGGGCATCAGGGATGATAGTCAAAGCGCTTCCACCTCCCCGCAATGCGATCAATTTTCCGGCAACGTCCCCTGCGACGCAGTCGCCTGCAGACCGCTTTGCCGCTGTTTCGGGCGGTAAAGAAACAGCCGGCGCCGTTGCTGCTCCCAATACGTCAAAAGACTGGAAATAATATTCGCCATGTCCGCCAGTCATCGCCACATCGACTGCAATTTCCGCTCCGTTCCGTGCCATGGCGGCGACCAGATCGAGGCTGGAATAGCCGTGGCATTCGGCATCCCATGCCAAAGCCAGCGCGCGCGCTGCGGAAACACCGACGCGAATACCGGTAAAGCTGCCGGGGCCGACATCAACGTGTATGATATGGGCCCGCCCTTTATCCGGTAGCTCCGATATCATGGGAACCAGCCGTTCGGCGTGCCCACGGCCGATGTCTTCGTGAAACGCGGCTATGCAATTGTCACCTTCAAACAGGGCGACAGAACAAGCGCGGGTCGCGGTATCGATAATCAGCCGTCTCATAATGACGACGCGGTAACCGATCAGACGATTTTGTTAAAGCGGTCAAATCCCGGGCGTGGGCTGCGTTCGAAAATGCTGGCTGGATCGCCATAGCCGATGGTCGAGATGAAGTTGGATTTTATCTTGGTATCCGCGAAAAAAGCCGCATCGACCGCCGCATTGTCGAAACCCGACATGGCGCCAACATCAAGACCCAGCGCACGCGCAGCGAGCGTGAAATAGCCGCCCTGCAAGCTGCTGTTGCGGAATGCGGTTGCCTCGATCATCGCGTCATTGCCGACAAACCAACTGCGCGCATCCGCGTGCGGGAACAGTTCGGGCAGCTGTTCGTAAAATTCCATATCCATGCCGATGATTGCAGTGGCAGGCGCTGAAAGGATTTTGGTTGCGTTGGCAGGCATCGAAAGCGCCGCCAGCTTTTCCTTCGACTCTGGGCTGACGCACCAGATAATCCGTGCGGGCAAGCAGTTGGCCGACGTCGGGCCGTATTTCATCAGTTCCCACACAGCTTCGAGTTGCTCATTAGACACAGGCGTGTCGAGATAGCCATTATAGGTCCGCGCTTTACGAAACAGTTGGTCCAATGCAGCGTCGTTAAGCGGCGTGTTTATAGGCATGAGAAATTTCCTGTATTGGGGAGAGTCTGGTTTTAGGCAGCCCGGACTTCGGTGACTTCCGGAACATAATGTTTCAGCAATTGTTCAATACCATTTTTCAGCGTGGCAGACGAAGACGGGCAACCTGCGCACGCACCCTGCATCTGCAAATAGACGATACCACGCTGGAAACCGCGATAGACGATATCACCGCCATCATTGGCCACCGCTGGACGCACACGGGTTTCAATCAGCTCTTTGATCTGAACAACAATCTCTTCGTCCGCCGGATCGTCGAGTGGATATTCCTCCTCCACTGCGGGCACAGAAAAGCCCGCAGCGGTGGGTCTGAACAAAGGCAAATGGGCGCTGAAATGATCGAGCAGGATCGACAACACATCGGGTTTCAGATCGGCCCAGTTGACACCCGGACCAGCGGTTACCGAAATAAAGTCGCGCCCGAAAAACACGCCGGTTACATCACCCAAAGTGAACAGCGCTTCGGCCAATGGGGATGCTTCCGCCTCATCTGCATCGGCAAAGTCGCGGGTTCCGCTCTCCATCACCGCCTGTCCGGGCAGGAATTTGAGCGTGGCTGGATTAGGCGTAGTTTCGGTTTCAATCAGCATAGACCATATGTGGGGAGGCTTGGCGCGTTTCGCAAGCGGCTTTTGCTTGACAGCGGGAAAGTTGGAGCGGCATCCTTCGATATGCCCCTCAGCCTCTAGCTTCGGTGCTACTCAGGACATACGGCTTTTAATAGAGTGATTGAGATGACAGATCAAAGCGGAAAAACAGCATGGATTACCGGGGCATCGTCGGGGATTGGCGAAGCATTGGCCAAAGCATTTCTGGGCGATGGCGGATCGTGCATTGTGTCCGGCCGGAATCTTGACGCGTTGGAGGCTCTGGCGGCGCATGCACCGGATCGTTGTTTGGTCTTGCCCTTTGAAACAACCGATTATGATAGCCTTTCCGCATTGGTCGAAGCAGCCATCGGCTTTCGCGGCGGAGTCGATGTGCTGGTCAACAACGCGGGTATTTCGCAGCGGTCGCTGGCTATTGATACCGACCTATCCGTCTATCAGCAAATCATCGACATTGATCTGCTCGCGCCCATTGCGCTGACGCAGGCTCTGCTTCCCCATTTGCTGTCACGCGGCAACGGGCAGCTGGTGATGATCTCCAGCGTCGCGGGCAAAGCGGGCGTCCCTCTACGTACCGCCTATTGCGCAGCAAAACACGGGCTGATCGGCTATGCCGATTCTTTGCGCAGCGAAGTTGCGGGGCAGGGTGTCAGTGTGCTGACTGTGGCGCCGGGTTCGGTGCGGACCAATGTGTCGCGCAATGCGCTGGCGGGTGATGGATCGGCGCGGGGCGTTAGCGACAAAGCCATCGACAACGGCATCGATCCCGATTTCGTTGCGCGCACCATTTGGGATGCTGTTGCAGGCGGCAAGCGCGAGATTGTGATCGCAGAGGGTATGGAGGCGCAAATGCCTGTGCTGCGCGCCAATGATCCGGAAAAGCTGTTCGATATGGTCGAGGCGATGGTCGCGGCAGGCTATGCGGCAAAGATGCAGGCTTAGGCGTTTAGATGCGCCCCGCCCTTAACGCCGCCCCTGCAGCAAACGGTGACAAGGCCGTCATGGCTAGGCTGGTTGCGGCCAGTAATTGCAGCGCATTGCCTGCATTATCGCCCAGCGTTCCGGCACCAAAAATCAACAACGGCACCGCGAGCGGAACCATCAACAAGCCGCCAAGCGCCGATGCACCGTTTAGCCCTGCGGTAAGTGCGGCAATGGTAACGCCCAGCCCCGCCAATGCGGGCAAAGCAAAGGCCAGTCCCGCGATCAATGTCAGCGCTTTGTCTTCGGGCAGGCCGAGAAATACGATTGCGATGGGCGTGGCCAGCAACAACGGCAGACCAAAACCCGCAATATGTCCCGCAATTTTGGCACTCGCCAGCCATTCGTCCGACCAGCCGCGTAGC
>JANOTI010000138.1:0-2497 GCA_031416255.1 Sphingomonadales bacterium
TATGAAGGACAAGTTTTCCAAATTCGGGAAACGATGGAGTTTGCCAAATGGTTTGATGCTTTGCGTGACCGCAAGGCTTCGGCTAAAATCGCTGACCGGATCAGACGGGCTGGTGATGGCAATTTTGGAGATGTGAAACATGCAGGCGCTGGCCTCTCCGAAATGCGGATCGATTATGGTCCAGGCTACCGTGTCTATCTTAGCCAGCGCGGAAGCGAACTTGTCATCCTGCTGTGCGGCGGTGACAAGCGAACGCAAGATCGCGACATCAAACACGCAAAACAGATTAAATCGGATTTAGACAGTGGCAGTGGAAACCCGCCCCTTTGATCCCGCCAATTACCTCAAAACCGAGGAAGACATTTTCTATTACCTAGAAGCTGCGATGGAGGGGAATGATCCCAAGCACATCGCGCGCGCCTTGGGTGACGTTGCCCGCTCAAAAGGTATGACAGAAATTGCTAAAAAAACCGGTCTTGGACGTCAGGCACTTTACACGGCCCTTTCAGAGAACGGCAATCCAACGCTTGAAACGCTGATGGCTGTTCTACGCGCTCTTGGGCTTGAGCTAACTGTGCAGAAAAAGGCGGCATAACATGCATACAATCGTTGTCCGCAATGTGCCCGAATCACGTATGCGTATGTTGCGTGAAGAGGCTGCCAGTCGAAACATATCGGTGAACGACGTAATGCTCGAAATTATCCGAAATCATGCCGAGCGTGTGCGGAAGGCACAGGCTCAAAAGGACGCTGCTTAGCTTTTGACTTTGCGCGCCTTACGATCTTTGACCGCGCCTTTTTCGATTTCCGCCAGCAGTTTTGGCGATAGGCTGAAAGTGGCCTTTGGCTTGCTAACCACAGCAACTTTAGTCGCGTCCTTAACGGGCAGCTTCGCAACAGCAACCGTCGCCACAGGCTTAACCACCCCCTTCGGCGCATAGCCCAACAACGTCACCACCGCCTTCTTGCCATCGCCCGAACTCCGCGTCTTGGCTGGATAGATAAACCCGTTCAGCGGCCACTCCGTCGTGCCAAGCGCCGCATTGGGCGTGTACCACACACGCACCCGGCTCCAGTCGTTGGCCTCGGACGCATCTACCACGCGGACGTCTTCTTCGATATGGCCGCGTCCACCGTCAATGGCGGACCAGTTGGCGTGGCTGATGATTAGCGTGCGTTTATCGACGATTTTGCGCACCGCCGCGACATGGCCCAGCCGCATATTGCCGAATGGACGAAACGACATGATCGCGCCGACCTTTGGCGCAGTCCCGCGCTGATACCGCCCCTCGGCCTGCCCCCACCAGGTGTGCGCATCGCCGCGAATCTCGACGCCGGTCAGCGCGCGTGCATAGGGCACGCATTGTAGCCCTTCGTTCAGGGCCTGCACCGGCGTTGCCAGCAATAATAGTGTCAAAATTCCCAACCGCATCACCGTGTATCTGTCAGAAAATTGACACCATCGGGCTAAACGGGATGGTTAATGCGTTTTAACAAAATTCTGTCGATGTAATGTTGTAACGTCGTGCAATCCGTGCCATATAGTTACGGCAAGGAATAATGATGCTGTTTATGGCAAAGGCAAATTGGCGCGATTGGCGTTGGGACGGGCTTGGCCTCGGCGTGGCCGGGCTGTGCCTGATGCACTGCCTTGCAACTTCGGTTTTGCTCGCTTTGTTTGCTGCCGCTGGAGGTGCGTTGCTGCATCCGGCGATTCACGAAATCGGTTTGGTCTTCGCCATCGGTTTTGGCATCCTCGCACTTGGCCAAGGCGTGTTGCAGCATGGCTTTATCCTGCCCGCCGCCATCGGCGCGCTGGGCATCGGCATGATGAGCGGTGCGTTGACGCTGCCGCATGGCGACATCGAAGTGTTCTACACGGTGCTCGGCGTCGGCGTGCTTGCGCTGGGCCATACGCTGAACCACCGCGCCGCCAACTGACATTGCTTGCTCTGGCTGGCCAAACAGCCTACCCCAAAGTCATGGCCCAAGCACACAAACATCACGAACATGCAGGCGAATCGCTGGAGACAGCCGCCGAAGCGGCGTTGGTTGCAGCTGGCGAGCAATGGACCGATATGCGCGCCGACATTTTCGATGTGCTGGCGACTTATGATAAGCCAGCCTCGGCTTATGATATTGCAGACCAGGTTTCGCAGAAGCGCGGTAAGCGCGTTGCGCCAAATAGCGTTTACCGGATCCTAGACCTGTTTGTTGCGACCAATCTCGCGCGCCGCGTAGAAAGCGCCAATGCCTATCTCGCCAATTCGCACCCCGGATGCCTGCACGACTGCATCTTCCTGATTTGCGACAGTTGCGGCACCGCCACCCATATCGACGACGACCGTCTGTCGGGAAGCGTCCGCGCCGCCGCCGAAGGTGCCGGATTTGCCGAGGTCCGCCCGGTGATTGAAGTGCGCGGCAAATGTGCCGATTGTGACTGACTGATTCTGACTGACAGCGCGCATTTTGGAAGCTAAAGCTGTCCCTTATGAAC
>JANOTI010000139.1:0-2598 GCA_031416255.1 Sphingomonadales bacterium
AGGCTGTCAGCAGCAAACCGACGGATATGATGTAAAGATGCTCAACTCCCCCTTTTCCCCTTGGCCCAGCTTCACCGCCGAAGAACGCGACGCGGTTGCCGATGTGTTGATGTCGAACAAAGTCAATTACTGGACCGGCCAGGAATGCCGCGCCTTTGAACGCGAGTTTGCGGATTGGGCGGGTAGCAAATACGCGATCGCGTTGTCCAACGGCACGCTGGCGCTCGATTTGGCGCTGAAAGGCCTTGGCATCGGTCCGGGCGACGAAGTGGTGGTAACGCCGCGGACTTTTATCGCTTCGGCCTCTTGCGTCATTAACGCAGGCGCAACGCCGGTGTTTGCTGATGTCGATGGCGATAGCGGGAATATCTCTCCCAATACTGTCCGCGCGGTTTTGACCGACAAGACCAAAGCGATTATTCCGGTGCATATCGGTGGCTGGCCCGCAGACATGCCGGGGATCATGACACTTGCCGCAGACCACGGGCTGAAAGTCATTGAGGATTGCGCGCAGGCGCACGGTGCATCGATTGACGGCAAAGGCGTTGGCAGTTTCGGCCATGCAGGGGCGTGGTCATTCTGTCAGGACAAGATCATGACCACCGGCGGCGAAGGCGGGATGGTGACCACCGATGATCCCGATTTATGGTCCGCGATGTGGTCGTTCAAAGACCACGGCAAAAGCTGGGATGCGGTGTACAACCGCAACCACCGGCCGGGATTTCGCTGGGTGCATGAAAGCATCGGCACCAACTGGCGGATGCTGGAAATGCAGGCGGTAATCGGGCGGATTCAGTTGAAGCGCTTGGCCGCATGGACCGCACGAAGGACCGTAATTTCAAACGCAATTGCCGCTGCACTAGCGCCTTATGCCAGTGCGGTGCGCGTTCCTGCTCCCGCCGCTGGCGTCAAGCACGCGTATTATCGCCAGTATGCCTATGTCTGCCCTGATGGCTTAACAGACGGCTGGGACCGTGACCGGATCGTTGCTGAAACAAATGAAGCGGGCGTACCGTTGCTGCACGGCACCTGTTCAGAGGTTTATCTGGAAAAAGCGTTTGACGGCACAGGGTTCCGCCCCGGTGAGCGTCTGCCGGTCACGCATCAATTGGGCGAAACCAGCCTGATGTTTCTGGTGCACCCAACGCTGACCGATGACGAAGTCAAAAAGACCTGCGATGTGATTGCAGAGGTTTTCAGCCGGGCATCGCGCTGATAGGGCGCGCAGGATTGCCCACCCAAGTCTGGCCCGCTGGCACGTCTTTGGTCACCACAGCGCCCATGCCGATTGTTGCTCCCGCACCAATGCTTAGCCCCTGCCGAATGATTGCGCCTGCGCCGATGTAAGCTCCATCACCGATGGTCACATTGCCGTTGCATTTCACCGCCGGAGCAAAGGTGACAAAATCGCCAATCACGCAGTCATGCTCGACATAGCTGTATAAATTACAATGAAAATGCCGACCGATGCGGACATTGCTGGTCACGGTTGTGAACGGTGAAAACAGCGCGCCTTCGCCGATTTCAACATCGTCCATTTTGATGCAATTATGGTGATGTACTGAAAAGAACGCCAAGCCAGCGGCATCACATTGCGCAGCAAGCCTCGACCGGATTGCGCCGCTAGAAACGGCGATACAAATGCGCTTTTCTATCGCTTCCGACGCCACAAAATCCACAAACGAAACAACCTGATGGCCATTTACCGCTACCCCCGCCTTATCATCGACAAAGACCAGCCGGTCACCGATCTCTAATTGATCCCGGACAATCGGTAGTATCCCGCGTCCGCATCCGCCCGCTCCATAAACCCCGTAAAGTGCCATCAGCTTTGACCTTTCGAACCGGTAAATTTGGGCATCGGCACGTGTTCCGACGCGTTAATGCCTTCACGCCGGACAAGCGATGCTACCGTCATCAACAGGATTTTCACGTCCAGCAGCATCGATTGATTATCGACATACCAGACATCAAGCGCAAATTTTTCGTCCCAGCCGATCGCATTGCGACCATTAACCTGTGACCAGCCGGTAATCCCCGGCCGCATCGCGTGGCGACGCATCTGGGTCTCGTCATACAGCGGCACATATTCCATCAGCAACGGACGTGGTCCTATCAGGCTCATTTCGCCTTTCAGAACATTCCATAATTCGGGCAATTCATCGAGGCTCGACGACCGCAGGAACCGGCCAAACGCCGTCAGCCGGTCTTTATCGGGCAACAATGCGCCATCGGCCCCAGCAGCGTCAGTCATAGTCCGGAACTTCAGGATTTCAAACGGCTGCGCATTCAACCCCGGCCGCTGCTGCCTAAACAGCACCGGCGAGCCAAGAAATAGCCGCACCAGCAATGCGACAATCAACAGCACCGGCCCCGCGACAATCAGCCCGACAAGCGAAACGGTAATATCAAAAGCGCGCTTTGCCGTCACAGCCCATCAGACCGAATAATATTCGCGATACCAGGCAACAAACCGGCGAACGCCTTCGCGTATATCGGTCTGTGGCCGGAAGCCGGTAAGTGTTTCCAACAACGACGCGTCGGCCCATGTCGCGGGGACATCGCCTTTTTGCATTTCGAGAAACTGTTTGATAGCAG
>JANOTI010000140.1:0-1859 GCA_031416255.1 Sphingomonadales bacterium
GGACGGCAGCTGGTATGCGCAAGGTCGCCCGTCATTGTACCGCATTGGCTCTCCCGACAATGATCCAGCAAAAGCGTCCGCTCCCTATATGGCGTTGCCTATAGAGGCCAGTTTCGCCGAATTTATCGGCGCTGCCAAAACGATGCGTATCTGGGACAATATGGTCGAGCGCGAACGTTTTAATCTGGCAGCAGTTGATCGCGCAAAAATCGGGGCGTGGAAAAAGTGTATTGAAACATTGGTCATAGTGCCCACCGCAGCGGAGCTATATCCTGCAAATTATCCAAACTATTATCGCCGACAATCGCCTTTGCAGCCGGTCACTCCGGTCAAAAAGCATGCCTGGATCACCTCTGACGATTATCCAGCAAGGGCCATGCAAGCTGATCTGCAGGGGACAGTGGCTTATACTTTGACGGTCAATTTTAACGGCCGTGTTCAAGCGTGCGATATGACCAGGAATGAAAACCCGACAATTATGACCAGCGTCAACGATGTGCCAGAGTTGAACCAAGCGACCTGCCGCAATATCACCCGCCGAGCGGGCTTTATTCCAGCAACTGATGCCGAGGGGCGGCCATTGCTGGCGAATTACGCCGGCAGGGTGCGATGGATCCTACCCTATGATCCACCGCCGCCGCCGCCTCCACGACTGCCTAAGCGGTTCTAAAACTACGCTGCGATCAACACCGCCTCAACCTGCGTCAACCGTTCCTTGCCCCAAAACATCTCGTCACCAACAAAGAAGGTTGGAACGCCAAAGGCTCCGCGGGCGGCGGCGGCTTCGGTGTTGCTGGCAAGTACGGCTTTGACCTCTCGGTCTTCGGCTTTGGCAAGGATTGCGACGCTGTCTAGGACAGCCCCGTCTAGCACGTCTTTGACCACCGAGAGATCGCCTAAGTTCGCACCATCTTCCCACATCGCTGTCATGATCGCTTCGACATAGGGCATGAAGCAGCCCAGATGTTGGGCAGCCACAGCGCCGCGCATCAAGTAGAGCGAGTTGATAGGGAAATGCGGGTTCATACGAAAGGGTAACTTGTACGCCTTCACAAAGCGGTCAAACTCTAGCATCTCGTAATTCCGCTTTGCCGGTGTGTCGGCATAGCGCATCATCGGGGCCTGGTTGTTGGTGAGTTTGAAAAGGCCACCGAGCAGGATGGGGGTATAGGTGACGTGCGCTCCGGTTTTTGCGCATAGTTCCGGTAGCATTTTGTGCGCGAGATAGCTGTTCGGTCCGCCAAAATCGAACAGGAATTCCATGGTTTTGGTCACCAGTTTTCTCCCCATGGTCTCAAATCCAGCTCGTGCGTCCATGCACTTCTGTGTTGCTTGTGCAGCGCGACATATTGCTCAGCAATAGCGTCAGGCGACAGCACCAGATCATTCGCCTTCGCATCCTGAAAATCGGGGCGGATGCTGCGGATGAATTCTGTGTCGATGCCGCCATCGATAATGCTGTGCGCGACGTGGATGTTCTGTGGCCCCAATTCGCGCGCCATGGATTGTGCGAGCATCCGCAAAGCAGCCTTCGCGCCGGAAAAGGCGGAAAAACCGACTCCGCCCCGGATCGAGGCGGTCGCGCCTGTAAAGATAATCGTGCCGCGCCGCCGCGTGATCATCTGCTTGGCAACTTCGCGGCCCATTAGGAAACCGGCAAAAGCCGCCATCTCCCACACTTTGCGATACACCTGCGCCGTTGTGTCGGTAATGCCAAAGCGGACATTGGCGCCGATGTTGAACACCGCGACTTCGATTGCGCCGATGTCGCGTTCGATGGCTTCGATCATAGCCACCATCGCGTCTTCATCGCGCGCATCGGCGGGGAAGGCTTGCGCTTTATGTCCGGCGTCGCGAAT
>JANOTI010000141.1:0-2563 GCA_031416255.1 Sphingomonadales bacterium
CAACGTCTCAAGACCACGCGTACTTCCCAACCGGCACGGCGTGCATTTTCCGCAGCTTTCAACAGCGCAGAACTCCATCGCAAAGCGCGCCATCTGTGCCATGTCCACTGTGTCGTCAAACACGGTAATACCAGCGTGACCGATCAGCGCATCAGCAGCAGCAAACGCTTCATAGTCAAACGGCAGGTTAAATTGCGCAGGCGGTATATACGCACCCAGCGGTCCACCGACCTGCACGCAGCGCACGGGCCGCCCGCTGGCTGTGCCGCCGCCGATTTCGTTGACCAGCTCGCCGAGGGTTATCCCAAACGCAACTTCGAACAACCCGCCATGTTTGATATTGCCTGCGAGTTGCACCGGCATTGTGCCTTTTGAACGCCCCATACCAAACGCTGCATAGGCCTCGCCGCCATGCGCCAATATCCAAGGCACAGCGGCCAGCGTCAGGACGTTATTGACGACAGTGGGTTTGCCAAACAGCCCTTGAAGCGCGGGCAAAGGAGGCTTAGCCCGAACCTCGCCACGCTTGCCCTCAAGGCTGTTGAGCAGGGAGGTTTCCTCACCGCACACATAAGCGCCAGCGCCGACACGAACCTCGATAACAAACGGGGCGACCAAATGTGCTGCGGCTTTGATCGCTGCTTCCATCTTGGCAATCGCATGCGGATATTCTGACCGGATATAAACATAGGCTTTGCTGGCCCCCACTGCGAAGCCTGCAATCGCCATGCCCTCAATCAGCATGAAGGGATCACCCTCCATCACCATCCGATCGGCAAAGGTGGCGCTGTCGCCTTCATCGGCGTTGCAGACGATGTATTTCTGCTCCGCGCTTGCGCCTGCCACCGTCTTCCACTTGATGCCGCACGGAAATCCAGCTCCGCCGCGGCCGCGAAGGCCGGAGGCGAGAACGACTTCGATGGTGGCCTCCGGGCCTAATTCCCGCGCCTTTGCCAGCCCAAGCCACCCGCCGCTGGCATAATAATCATCGAGTGAAGTCGGTCGCGTTTTACCAGCCCGTGCAAAGGTCAAACGGGTTTGCTTAGCGATAAACGGGTGTTCCTCGATCAGGCCGATGGATTGTGCGTCGCCTGCCAAAATCGAGGCGACCCGATTGGGCGTCACCGTGCCATAGCCGATGCCGTCGATGTCCACCAAAGGCTCCAGCCAATGCATGCCCCAGCTGGAAACGCGCTCAACCGTCGCACCGGCATCGGCAAAGGCCGCAGCAACGGCATCGGCCCCGCATGCTATCGCAACGGCATCATCGGATATGCGAACCTTCATAGCGTTTCCATCAATGCGACCAGCCTGTCGCGATCTAGCCGGGCAAAGATTTGATCGCCGATCATCGCGGCTGGCCCTACCGAGCAAAGCCCGAGACAGTAAACAGCCTCGACTTTCACACGGCTTTGACCGTCCGCAATCGGCACAAGTGTTTCCACACCGCGCGCTTTGCAAGCCTCGGCACGGCAAAGTTTGATAACTGGCCGCGTTTCGGCTTCTTTGCGAAAGTCGTGGTAGAAACTGACAACTCCGTACACTTCGGCGCGCGTGAGGTTTAGCGCGTTCGCAATCTCGCGCATCGCATCTTCGCTGACATGGCCGAACGCTTTTTGCACATCGTGCAGAATTGGCAGCAAAGGACCTTCGCGATCATAATGTTCATCAATGATGTCAGCGATTTTCATTATTTAAAGACAATCGTCCGATTTCCATTCAGCATAACGCGATGCTCAAGATGCAGTTTCACCGCCCGCGCCAAAACGCGGCTTTCTGTATCTTGGCCCTGCGCGATCAAATCTTCAACCGTGTCGGCGTGATCGACAATGGAAACATCCTGCGTGATAATTGGCCCTTCGTCCAGATCGGGCGTCACATAATGGGCTGTTGCTCCGACCATCTTCACGCCGCGCTCATACGCGCGGTGATAAGGCTTGGCCCCTTTGAAACCCGGCAAAAAGCTGTGATGGATGTTGATCACCCGGCCATCCAGCTTGCGGCACAGTTGATCAGACAGAACTTGCATATAACGCGCCAACACAATCAGATCGACTTGTTGCTCTTCGACCATCGCCAGCAACGTGGCTTCCTGTTCCAATTTGTTTTCGGGCGTAATTGGCAGATGATGAAAATCAATGCCCTCGTGTTCGGCGCGGCGTTTCCAACTCAAATGGTTTGATACAATACTGGTGACTTCCATCGGCAGCCGGTTTGTCGAAGTGCGATACAGCAAATCATTAAGGCAATGGCCGCCTTGGCTGACCATAATCATCGCGCGCAGTTTCTTTCGCAGATCGTGGATACGCCACTCCAGCCGGAATGCTGTAGCAACCGGCATGAAAGCATCGGTAAAGCCCGTAGTGGTCATTTCCGACGGACAGGAAATCGCGATCCGCATGAAAAAGCGTCCCGTAGCTTCATCGCCATATTGCGAGCTTTCGACAATGTTACAGTTCTGACTCGCAATGGAATTTGCCACAGCGGCAACTATACCTTTGCGATCTTCGCAAACGATCAGCAAAACAAAATCGGCATTAAACTGCATAGACTATCCCACCCT
>JANOTI010000142.1:0-9262 GCA_031416255.1 Sphingomonadales bacterium
TATCACTCACCGCGACCTTCACCCCGCGCCGTTCCAAAGCCTCACGCAACAGCACTTCGACCTCGGCATTGGCGCTGCGAAAATCGGTCGCCGCTGCGCGCTCCACCGCTGCAAACAATACAGGGTCGAGGCGCAACGGGAACGCTTTTTTTGCAGGCGCAGTCACAGGGGGCGTCAGGTGTAGAGTGTGCCGGTATTCACCACCGGCTGCGTGTCGCGTTCACCGCACAGCACCACCATCAGGTTCGATACCATCGCTGCGCGGCGTTCGTCGTCAAGCTCGACGACGTTCTTTGCCGACAGCATTTCCAGCGCCATTTCGACCATGCCAACCGCACCTTCGACCAGAGTCTTGCGCGCCGCAACCACCGCCTCGGCCTGTTGTCGGCGCAGCATCGCGCCAGCAATTTCCTGCGCATAGGCCAGATGCGTGAAGCCGCATTCGTCAACAGTGATCCCCGCTACCGCCAGCCGCGCCATCAACTCGGCGCGCAATTCGCCGCCGACCTGATCATGATTTCCGCGCAACGTCACCTCTTGATGCGCAAAATCATCATAGGGGTATCGCGCGCCAATTGTCCGCACCGCCGCCTCGATCTGCGCCAGCACAAACGCTTTGTAATCATCAATATCGAACAAGGCCTGCGCAGTGTCGGTGACGCGCCATACGACCTGTGCCGCCATTTCAATCGGGTTGCCGCGAAGGTCATTCACTTTGATCTTTTCGGAAATCAGGTTGTTGGCACGCAACGAAACCTTGGCTTTGCCTATCCACGGCCAAACCCAGCGCAAACCCTCTTTGCGATCCGTTCCCTCGTACGCACCGAACAAAGTCAGCGAGACGCCCTGATTTGGCTGAATCATGTAAAAGCCGCAGGACACAAACAGAAAGACGAAGATGCTAAGCGCCATGCCGATGAAATCCGCATTGGGGCCGTCCGCTATCACACTCGTCATAGCCCAGCCAAACCAGCCCATGCTCAGCACCATCACCAACAGCATCAGATAGCCGTTAAAACTTTTTGCCGACCGTTCACGGCTGGCGTTCAAAGAAACCGAATCAGACATTATGCCCTCCCATTAAATATGATATCGTATTTATATCATTTTACGGATCGGACAAGCAGTATCGAAAGCGGTGGCGCGCAACGAAAAAGGGCGGAGAAATCCCCGCCCTTTGTCTCAAATCTGTTCGATGCTCACTCTGCCGGAACGGGAAAACCGCGTTTTTGCATGATGTATTTCACGTCCGGATCGCGCCCGCGGAATACGCGGTACGCCTCTGCGCGGTCGGTTTCATTGCCGGTCGAAAGCAGCATCAGGCGGAACCGTGCAGCGGTGTCCTTATCCCAGACATCGCCTTTTTCGGTGAAGGCGGCCCAAGTGTCGGCATCCATCGTTTCGGACCAGAGATAGCTGTAATAGCCCGCCGAATAGCCATCGTCCGAAAACAGATGGTTAAACTGCGGCAGGCGATGGCGCATCGCCATTTCCTTTGGCATGCCGATTTCCGCCAAGGTCGCCTTTTCAAATGCGCGCGGATCGGTGACGGCTTCGCTGCGGTTGTGCAGCTTCATGTCGAGGATCGCGCTCGACAGATATTCGACGGTGGCAAAGCCCTGATTGAACTTTTCGCTCGCCGCTAACTTATCCACCAACGCTTGCGGCATCTGTTCGCCGGTTTCGGCATGTTTCGCATATGTGTTGATGATATACGGCGTCAGCAGCCAGTTTTCGTTCACTTGGCTGGGATATTCGACAAAGTCGCGCGGCACATTGCCAAGCCCCGGCCAGTAAATATCCGAGTTTAGATAATGGATCGCATGGCCAAATTCATGGAACAAGGTTGTGGCGTCATCGATGCTGATCAGCGTCGGCTTGCCATTCGCACCCGGTACAAAGTTGTTGTTGTTCGACGCCAGTGTGATGTCGTTTTTGCCCGTTAGGCGGTTCTGGCTGCGGTACGTTGTCATCCACGCGCCAGAGCGTTTGCCGGCGCGGGCGAAGTTATCAAGGTAGAATAACCCGATGACTTTGCCCTCGCGCTTTACCTCAAACGTGCGCACCTGTGGCTCGAACACCGGCACAACACCGGTGTTTTCGGTAAAGCTCATCCCATAGAGCTTGCCCGCAGCGTCGAACATCGCGGCAACCATATTGTCGAGCTGGAAATACGGCTTCAGCTCATTCTGATCGAGGTCATATTTCGCTTTGCGGACCTTCTCAGCGTAGAAGCGGTAATCCCAGGCCTCGATGGTGACCTCGTCATCATTGGCAATCGCCTGCATATCGGCGACCTCTTCCTTCACCCGCGCAACAGCGGCAGGCCAGACCTTCATCATCAGCTCCATGGCCTTTGCGGGCTCTTTAGCCATCGTGTCGGCCATGCGGAAATCGGCATGGGTTTTAAAGCCCAATACATCGGCGCGTTGCTGGCGTAGCTTCAGGATTTCGGCGATGGTTGCGTTGGTATCGTTGGCGTCATTATTGTCGCCACGCGATACAAAGGCGCGCCATATTTTCGCGCGCAGATCGCGGCGGGGTGAGTTTTCAAGGAACGGCTGCACCGCCGAGCGCGTGTTGGCAATCGCCCAGCCGGTTTTGCCTTTCGCCTCCGCTGCGGCCTTTAACGATGCGACAAAACTATCGGGCAGGCCAACGACATCCTGCGGATCGGTCAACAGGATATAGGTTTCCTCATCCGCAAGAACCTTGTTCTGAAATTCGGAGAATTTGGTCGCAAGGCTAGTTTCAATACCGATCACTTCGGCTTTTTGTGCGGAATTCAAGAGTGCGCCATTGCGCACCAGCCCGTCATAGGTCCGCTCCAGCAAGCGGAGTTGCGATCTATCAAGACCAAGGCTGTCGCGTTGGCCATAGAGATACTGCACCCGTTGGAACCAACGCGCATCAAGCGCCAGCTGGTTGAAAAAGGCGCTAACCTTCGGATCCCATTCGGTCTGTATTTTCCTAATATCCGGATTCGACAGATTCGATGTGTGGACGCCCCAGATCGAAAAAAGCTGCCCGATAGCCTCGCCACTCAGTTCGTTTGCTTTGATCGTATTATCAAATGTGATCGGCGCGGGGTTGGTCAGAATCACTTCAAACTCGGCCTTGGTCTGTTTCATTGCCGCTTCAAAAGCCGCCGGAAAGTCGGCTGGCTTCACCTTATCCCAGGGGGGAACGCCGTCATAAGGGCCGCTCCACGGGTCGAGGATCGGCGAGACTTTAGCTGTGGCTTTCATCACAGTTTTGGCTTCAAGCGCGACGGGCATGGACACCCCCGACAGCAGCAATGCGATCAACGACCATTTTTTCATTCCCTTATTCATCAATTCTCTCCAAACATTTAGGCGGCTGTGGCATTTCTGGACGCGCCGGTGCCGCCAATCATGCTACTTGCTTAGACATTTGGTGCGGTGCTGGCAAAGGAACAAGAGCGATGCGGAAATTTGTCCGAAATGGAGAGATTGCAAGATGGGAGTGATTGTTAAATGAATGAGCAACTCCATTATGGCAATGAAGTCAAAACTGTTGCTATCCTATGTTCACAGCCTGTTCGCACGCGGCAGTTTGAAGAGCTGGCGCTGGCCTGTGGATGCCGCCTTTCGTCCTCTGATATTGGCGCTGATTATCTGCTCACTGATATTTCCTCCAATACCGACCGGCCTGAAGAAGAATGCTCCGAAATTGCGGAGTATCTGAAACGATATGGCGCAGAAGCGCTCGTTTGGATCGGGATGGATCAGCTGGAGAGCGCGTATGCGGCACTGCCGCCAGAGCGCTGTCACTGGCTGGTGGACGCAGACGACGCGCTGGCGGTGCCTATATTATCGAGGGCAAACAGGCGGGGCGGTATGGACCAGTTGCATGATCGGAACAGAGAAGGGGAATATGGCGCGCTGCATAAAATCAGCGACGATCTCGCCGATTTTGCGCGCACCTTGGCGCGTATTGCCGAACAGGAGGAAGGCGGCGGATCGTCGTCGGTGCGGGATAAGCCGGTTTCATTCAGGTCCGCGTCCGCCGCGATGTTTGAGCCTTTAGTTGCGCCCTCTCGACCCGACAACACACCGACGGCGGCAAAAGTCCGCGAACTAATAAAGCTGCGCCGGTTGCGCGATCAGCATTTCCCGCCAGACTTGTTTGCCGATCCGGCTTGGGACATCTTGCTCGATCTTTATGCTGCCAATTTGGAGGGGAAATCGGTGTCGGTATCCAGCCTGTGTATCGCGGCTGCTGTACCGCCGACCACCGCGTTGCGCTGGATCACCACGATGACTGAACATGGCGCATTGGTGCGCAAACAAGACCCGCAGGACGCGCGCCGCGTGTTCATTGGATTGTCGCCGGACAGCCAAGAACGGCTGACCGCCTATTTCGCAACCGCCGCCGCAAGGGGTGGGCTTCCCATTTGATGCAGCGATATTACTTGCGCATCGCTGCTGTCTTTGGCAAAGGCGCAATCATATCTGGCATGCCCTATAAGGGGCGCTTAGCTCAGTTGGTAGAGCATCTCGTTTACACCGAGAGGGTCAGCGGTTCGAGCCCGTTAGCGCCCACCATGCCTTTTATTACAGTGCGTTCATCTTCCAGCAATCTTTGCGGGTGCAAAAATTTGATGATGAGAATAGGGAAATTTGTAGTTTTGTGGTCGCTGGCCGTAATGACTTTAGTCGTTGCTCACCCTGCTTTTGCAAACAACAAGGACCGCACTAAACGCACAGATGCACAAACGGAATGCAACGAACCCCGTAAATCAACGGTTCGTTCCATGTCCGAATCGACACCTCAACGCAAAAATGACTGCCCGAAAACTCGCCGCATTTTAATGTAAGTTGCAGCTTTGGTTTAATTGGCTTCTGCTAGCAGAGCGGAAATCTCTGCGTCATCCCATTCGACACCGCCGATAACGCGCCACACCTCTCGGCCTTCGCTGTCGTACAATACCGTCGTCGGCAATTTCGGTGCGCCGCCTGTGCTGCCCCAAACGCGGTTGCTGCGGTCGGTATAAGGCTCCAGATTGACGACGCCTGATTCTTCAAAAAACGAGACGACGGGCAAGCGCCCTTTCAAATCTTGAGCAATTGCGATGACCGTGACGCGCTCTGCCTCCAGTTCCGCCAGCGCATCCAAGGTCGGCATCTCTATTTTGCAAGGTCCGCACCAAGTCGCCCAAAAATTGACCAATAAGGGCCGACCGGCAAAATCGGTAAGCGCAACTTCGCGGCCGTCAGCGCCTATAAACGGCGTATCGGAGGCGGATCTTCCGGCATAAGCATAGCTGAGTTCCGCCCGAAGTCCGTTTGCGCTTTCCAATCCGGCACCGGCCTTTGCAGCAACCGTTTTTCCAGCCGTTGCGGCAGCGACGGGTTCCGCTTGCTCCTTTGGGGGAGTTTCCCTATCGCACCCGCCGACACTCAACGCGCAGGCGGCAAGAACTGATATGAGCGATAAGCGGCGCAATTTAGACTCCAGCAGTATGTGGGGCGGTCGTTTCGGCAGCGGTCCCGACGCCATCATGCGCGAGATAAACGCGTCTATCCCTATCGACAAGCGTTTGTGGCGTGAGGATATCGCAGGCAGCCGCGCCCATGCTGCGATGCTCGCGGCGCAGAGCATTATTTCTGCAGACGATGCCGCGCTGATCGATTCGGGCCTCGCGCAAATTGCAGCGGATTATGAAACACATGGCGTTCCCGAGCATATCGAGCTCGAAGACATCCACATGCAGGTGGAAAGCCGGCTGAAAGAGATCATCGGCGATGCCGCTGGACGCCTGCACACTGCGCGGTCGCGCAACGATCAGGTGGCGACTGATTTTCGCCTTTGGGTGCGCAGCGCCTGTGCCGCAACCAACGAATCGCTAAAGGCCCTTCAGTGTGCACTTGTTGCTCGCGCAGAGGAGCACGCCGACAGCATCATGCCCGGCTTTACCCATTTGCAGGTCGCGCAACCGATTACTTTGGGCCATCATCTAATGGCGTATTATGAAATGACAAAGCGTGACCGCAGCCGGTTTTCCAATTGCGGGCAAAGGTTGAATGAATCGCCGCTGGGCTCTGCAGCCTTGGCCGGTACAGGCTTTCCTATTGATCGGTATGCAACAGCATCTGCACTTGGCTTTGACCGGCCGATGGCAAACAGTCTGGACAGTGTTTCCGACCGCGATTTTGCCATTGAATATCTCGGCTGCGCCACGCAAACCGTTTTGCATCTGTCGCGACTGGCCGAAGAAATTATCCTTTGGGCGTCTCAGCCCTTTGGCTTTGTCAAACTTCCCGATGCTTGGTCCACCGGCAGTTCTATTATGCCGCAAAAGCGCAATCCCGATGCCGCCGAGCTGGTTCGCGGCCATGCCGGACGGATATTGGGATGCTTCACCAGCCTCATGGTGACTATGAAAGGCCTGCCGCTCGCCTATTCAAAGGATATGCAGGACGACAAAGCGCCTTTGTTCGAGGCGCATGATCTGCTCGATCTGTCGTTGGCTGCGATGACGGGCATGATTGCCAACTTGACCTTTGTTCCCGAACGTATGCGCACCGTTGCCGCAACGGGTTTTTCCACCGCTACTGATCTCGCCGATTGGCTGGTGCGCGATCATGGTTTGCCATTCCGCGATGCCCATCATGTGACCGGCGCTGCGGTTAAGCTGTGTGAAGGCCGGGACGGCGGTCTTGATCTGCTGACGGCTGAGGACCTAAACAGCATCGCCCCGCAACTCGCTGTGACTGCGCTGCCCGACCTGTCCGTCGAGGGTTCAGTCGCCAGCCGGACCAGCGCTGGTGGAACGGCACCGGTTCGGGTAAGAGAAGCAATTGCAACGGCACAACAGGAGCTGGCGGAATGAAAAACCGGACAAAGATTGTGGGCATACTCGCGCTTGCCACGCTGACAGCGTGCGGCAAAGTCGGTCCGCTCGTGCCGCAAGCCGGGCAAGCTCCGCCTGCCAAGGCTTATGGCCAGACCGAAGTTCCTGATTCCGAGACGCTCGTAACCGCATCCGAACAAGCGCGTCCTGGCCGCAGCGACGAGTTGATGCGGCGATCCGAGCGGCGCTCTGATGATCCGTTCGATCTTCCCCCCGGTAGCGAACCTGATGGCAACGACAACATGCCCGCAGCTCAGCCAACCGACACAAACCCTCAACCGGAATAATCTCCCGAAAACATTATGGACCATTTCCAACTCATCAACGGCGTTTTGAACGCCGAAAACGTCCCTCTGCCCCGTATTGCCGCGGAAGTAGGCACGCCTGTGTATGTCTATTCACGCGCAACGCTTGAACGGCACGCCCGCGTCTTTCGTGACGGCCTCATCAATGGTGGCGTTGAAAACCCGCAGATTGCCTTTGCCGTCAAAGCGAACCCGAACCTTGCTGTGCTGAAAGTGTTGGCGCGCGAAGGCTATGGCGCTGATGTGGTATCAGCGGGAGAAATGAACCGCGCCCTTGCCGCTGGTGTGCCGCCTAAAGACGTCGTTTTTTCAGGTGTGGGTAAAACTGCCGACGAAATTATTGCCGCACTGAAAAACAATATTGGCCAGTTCAATATCGAGTCCGAAGAAGAAGGCCGCGAGCTTGCGGCGCTTGCGGAAACGATGGGGAAGCGCGCCGATGCTGTGGTTCGGATTAACCCCGATGTCGATGCACAGACCAACGCCAAAATTTCCACCGGCAAGGCCGATAACAAATTTGGCATTGGACTGCATAAAGCCCCTGCCATTTATGCGCGGCTAAGTGGATTGCCCGGGCTTAATATGCGCGGCGTTGCGTTGCATATTGGTAGCCAGCTGCTGAACCTCGACCCGCTGGAAACAGCGTTCCGCAAAATCGGTAAACTTATCGCTGAACTGCGTTCAACGGGTTATCGTATTAGCCATGTTGATCTCGGCGGCGGCCTTGGTGTGAAGTACAAGGCGGAGGATAACCCGCCTCATCCCGACGAATATGGCGCAATGGTTGGCCGCGTGACCAAAGACTGGGGGGTTCAGTTGATGTTTGAGCCTGGCCGCGTGATTTGCGGCAATGCAGGCGTGCTTTTGACTTCGGTTATCCGGGTAAAGCCCGGTGGTGGAAACTTGCCGTTCACAATCGTCGATGCCGCAATGAACGATCTCGCCCGACCAGCGCTTTATGATGCATGGCATGACTTTGAGGCGGTCGAGCCTCGTGGTGAGCGCTTCACTTCGAACATTGTCGGGCCCGTGTGCGAAACTGGTGATACCTTTGCTATGGCACGCGAAATTGATCTGGTTGCACAAGGCGATCTTGCTATTTTTCGCACAGCCGGTGCTTATGGTGCAACGATGGCGAGCACCTATAACAGCCGAGGGCTGGTACCCGAAGTGCTTGTGCACGAAGACAAGTTTGCAGTGGTTGCGGAACGTATCGAACCCGCAACTATTTTGGCCGCAGAACATGTCCCTGATTGGCTTGACTAGGTTTCGATGAACCAGCTGCCGATCTTTGTCACGTTGAAGGGTCGCAACGTCATATTGGTGGGCTGCGGCGATGCCGCAGACGCTAAGCGCCGCCTGATCGAACGATCCGGTGGGCAGATTGTCGGGGCGGATGAAGCCGACGCGATGTTAGCTTTTGTAGCGATTGAAGATGCAGCGGATGCGGCGGTTGTCGCAGCGCAGCTGAAACAACAAGGGCTGCTTGTTAATGTCGTCGATCAGCCCGCTTTATGCGATTTCACGACCCCGGCGATTATCGACCGAGACCCTGTGTTGATCGCGATTGGTACCGGAGGCGCTTCGGCAGGTTTAGCCAAAGCGTTGCGACAGCGGCTCGAAACACTTTTGCCGCAAACGCTTGGTCAGCTTGCCAATGAAATGCAAGCAGCGCGCGGCATGATCCGCGAAAAATGGCCAGACAATAGCGTCCGGCGAAAAGCCATTGACGCCGCATTGAGCGAAGCTGGCATTCTCGATCCCATGGCAGAGTGCGCCCCGTCCACGGTTGCAGCTTGGCTCGGTCAAACCAAAACCGAACCACTTGCCGGACTTGTCGTCATTATGCTTACTTCACCGGATCCGGATGAACTCACGATCCGGCAGGCGCGGTTGCTTGGGCAGGCGGACCATATCTTTCATGCGACCATTGTGCCCGACGCTATCCTTAATCGCGCACGCGCCGATGCTACGCGAAACGTTGGAATACCGTGTGTTTGAGGTGGGTCAGTTGCTCGTCCCACGGCAGTTCCGAAATCGCGCCGGATATCGCCCAAAAGCTGCATGATCTGCGCCTGCA
>JANOTI010000143.1:0-23195 GCA_031416255.1 Sphingomonadales bacterium
AAACGGCAATCTACAAGCCTTAACCGCCGCCGCGCTGCTACTGCAAAGCGCAGAGATGGTTGGCGGCACGCAGGCGGTGATCGACTATACGCTTAGCTATCTGCAAACGCGCAAACAGTTCGGCAAGTTGATCGGTGAATATCAGGCGCTGAAACATCCGATGGTTGATGCCTATGTCGGTTATGAAAAGGCGAGGTCGCATCTTTACGGTGCGGCGCATTGTCATGGTGCGCAAGGCAAAGCCAGCATCGCTGCACATATGGCCAAAGCATCTGCGGATAAAGCCTATGCCTATGCCGCAGACCGCGCGATCCAGTTTCACGGCGGCTTTGGCTTCACACAGGATTGCGATGCTGGACTGCACCGGCGCGCCGCAATTTTCCACGCATCGCAATATGGAGACGCGGCGTATCACCGATCAAAGCTGGCGGATTTGCTTCTTACTTGACCTTTTTGTGGCCTAAGGTTAGGGGCTACCGCTTTCCGGGGACATGATTCCCGCACACCATATTGTATAGGATTTTTGACATGGCGCGTATTTGCGAACTGACCGGCAAAGGTCGCATGGTTGGTCACAATGTGAGCCACGCGAACAACAAAACAAAGCGTACGTTTTTGCCTAACTTGCAGAATGTAACTTTACTGTCCGACAGCCTCGATCAAGGTTTTAAGTTCCGCGTTTCGACATCGGGCATCCGTTCAGTCGAACATGTTGGTGGCCTTGATAACTGGTTGCTGAAAACTTCGGACGAAAAGCTGAGCATCAATGCACGCAAAGTCAAAAAAGCTTTGTCGAAGAAGCAGGCTGTAGCTGTCGCCGCTTAATTTTCGCGATAAGCGTTAAAGCGAATCAAAGCCGGGGGCGTCCAACGCCTCCGGTTTTTTGTTGGGCAACTCCAATGCAAATTTCATCAGCAAGGTCCGCTGGATTGCGTTGAAATTGTTGTCCGATATCAGCCACAGAACCGTGCGGCCTTGTTCTTGCGTAATCGCGAGCCCCTCCATATTATCAACCAACAAGGGTGGCGCCAGCGTGGCGATAACCTCGGCGGAAACGATGGCATCCCGCACAATCTTCGCGGGGTCCAGTACCAGCAGCTTCGCCGTAAAGCCTTCAGGAAAGCCGATCCGTCGCTCCAACAGCAACAACCGCCCATCGGTAAGCTGCGACGCATCAGTGATGCGGTAGCCTTGCGTGGGGCGATAGCGGAACGGGTACTGGGTTGTGCCCGTCTCGACCGGATCGCCCGAAAACTGGATGGCGGGATATATGCCATCATCCGGCCCACCTTCGGCAAAGGCCAGAAAACGCCCATCGTTCAGTCTGACCAGAGCTTCGGCACCGCTGTTTTTTGGCCAGCTACGCATCGTTACTGGGCGGACCAAGCCATCAACACGCGACAGTGACGGTGGGAAACGCCTGATAGCATGGCGGAATTCATAACTGACCCACAGTTTTCCGGATGCTGGATCATAGGCAATGCCTTCCGAATCGCGATCTTCATAAGTCAGGCTTTTTCCAAAGGCGCCCGGCAAAGCGGCGATAAAGGGCCGGTCGATACGGTCGTTGTTGGTCAGGCCAAAACCGATCAACGCGCCTGCATCGCTTACGCCTAAAAAACGGCCATCCTTCAACGCGACCAGTGCAGATATTCCGCCGAAATCAGCGTTGTCGCTGCGCAGTTCCCAGCCCCCGAGAAATTTTAACGCGCCAACTGTCGTCCGTTTAGGGTTGCTGGCATCCAGTACTAGCGGGATTAAGGCGATGTTTTGGGTGCGATTTTTGTAAATCATCCGTACGCCGCCAACGGCAAGCGTTGCCAACAGAGTGATCAGCATCAGACGCAGCAACCGTGTCAACATGAAACCTCGATAACTGTTCACCAAAATGAACTCAAACATGAACAAAAAATAACACGGCATTCAGCAATGGCTCAATAGCGGAGGCGTAGCCAGAGGTCACAGACAAAGAGTTTCCGGCCCGCATTTTACAGCAATCGGTACGGGCCAACCTATAACGAAGTGGAGCACAGATCATGATGAAAAAAACTTTTGCAGCCCTCATCGCCACAGCAACTTTGGCAACTGGCTTCGCCGCAGTTCCGGCTGCAGCCGATCATGGCCATGACCGTGATGATGGTTATTACAATTATGACAATCGGGGCTATTATGGTGACCGTCGCAGCAATCGCAACAATCGTAGCGATAGCCGCAGCTATAGTCGTTGTGACAAGGGTACGGGTGGTACAGTCATCGGTGCAGTCGTCGGTGGCTTGGCCGGTCGCGAAGTTGCACGGCGCGGCAACAGAACCGAAGGTGCCATCATTGGCGCAGCGGTTGGTGCCCTTGCCGGACGCGCGATCGACAAATCGGACAGCAACTGCCGCCGTCGGTATCGCTAAATAGTAACAAATGAAACTTGTCGCCGCATAGCCTTAGGCGCTATGCGGCGGCATGGTATTTAATCTTATCGACGCACGAGCCGCGATCAGGCCGCTCCACCGCACTCCCGAACCCGAAACATTGGTACCCCTTGTTGCCGCTGTCCAACTGGGTGTTGGCGACTATGACCGGATTATATCCCGTGCCCGGGCCCTGCTACACGAACTGCGCGACGCGCAGACTGATGGTTGGGTCAATCAATTCCTGCAAGAATACCGTTTGGGCACCGAGGAAGGCACTGCGCTGCTTTCCTTGGCCGAGGCATTTTTGCGCGTGCCAGACCCCGAGACGGCTGATCTGTTGATCGCAGACAAGTTGGGCGATGCCGATTGGCGTGCTCATAAAGGTCAATCGGCCAGCCTGTTGGTGAACAGCGCAACTTGGGGGCTGGTGTTGGGCAAAGCAATGGTCGGCGATCAATCCAGCGGGGCTCTGCGCAGTCTGGTGGCGCGCGCAGGAGAGCCTTTTGTCCGGCAGGGCGTCGGTGCGGCTATGCGCTTGATGGGGCAAGTCTTTGTCATGGGGCGCACGATTGGCGAAGCGATGAAGCACATGGATGGCCGAGACCATCACGGCTTTACCGCTAGTTTTGATATGCTCGGCGAAGCCGCTCGGACGACGCCTGATGCTGAACACTATTTTGATTCCTATCGCGGAGCGATTGCCGCTGTCGGAAAGCGCGCTGAACGCGGACACAGTATTTCGGTCAAGCTATCGGCGCTGCATCCCAGATATGAAACGGCTAAAGCGGCAACGTGCGTTCCCGAATTGTCGGCGATGCTGATTGCATTGGCGCGGCAGGCTGCTGCCGCCGGTATTCAACTGACTGTCGATGCCGAAGAAGCTGCGCGACTGGAAATGAGCCTTGATATCATCGGTAATGCAGCGCGTGACCCGCAACTTAAAGGTTGGGACGGTCTGGGCATGGCGATCCAGGCGTATTCAAAGCGGGCGCGGCCAGTGGTCGCTTGGGCCGATGCCTTGGGCCGCGAAACAGGGCGGATCATGCAAGTGCGTTTGGTCAAAGGTGCCTATTGGGACAGCGAGATTAAGTGGGCGCAGGAACGGGGACTTTCCGATTATCCCGTTTTTACCCGCAAAGCCGCCACCGATGTTGCCTATTTGGCATGCGCGAAAGATATGCTTGCCGCAAACAACATCCGCCCCGCCTTTGCCAGCCATAACGCGATGACAGTCGCCACGCTGTTGGAATGGGCAGGCGATAATCGCGATTTCGAATTCCAACGACTACACGGAATGGGGCAGGGCCTGTTTGAGAAATTGGTGAGCGAGCAGGGCTATCACTGCCGCATCTATGCGCCGGTCGGTGGGCACCGTGACTTGCTGGCCTATTTGGTCCGCCGCCTGTTGGAAAATGGCGCGAACAGCAGCTTCGTTCACCAATTGGCCGATGCGGATGTCAGCGAGGATGAATTGCTGGCCGATCCGGTCGAAAAGGTCATAGCTGTGGCTGGCACGCGCCATCCCGCCATTCGTTTGCCTACCGATCTGTTTGCACCGCAACGCACCAACAGTGCAGGTATCGATCTGGACGATGCGGTAATACTCTTGGAAACAGCGGCGGCAGTGGTGCAGAATGTTTCTATCATAGCGGTTGATGCTGCATCGGTGGGCATAGCGATTGATTGCGCGACCGCTGCATTTCCGGCTTGGTCTGCGACGCCTGTAGGTGAACGCGCGGCCTGCCTATCGCGGTTGGCCGACCTTTTAGAAGAGCATAAGCCGCAATTGATGGCCATTGCTGTGCGGGAAGCCAAAAAGACGATCCCTGATGCTTTGTCGGAGGTACGCGAAGCGATAGATTTCTGCCGCTATTATGCGGCGCGTGCGGTTGACGATCTGATGCCTATCGAACTGCCCGGCCCCACTGGCGAACGCAATGTTTTGCGGATGGAGGGACGCGGTGTGTGGGCGGCGATTGCGCCCTGGAATTTTCCGCTGGCGATTTTTATCGGGCAGGTTGCGGCAGCGCTAGTGACCGGGAATACTGTGGTGGCAAAGCCTGCGCCGCAAACGCCCGACATCGCACGTTATGCGGTTGCGCTGGCTTATCAGGCGGGAATAGCGAAAGGCGCGCTTCAACTCGTGACAGGCGGCGGCGACGTCGGCACCGCGCTGACCGGTGATCCGCGCATTTCGGGTGTAGTCTTTACCGGATCGGTGGCTACAGCCAAGGCGATTGCGCGCAACTTGCTTTCCGATGATAAACGGCCTCTGGTGCCTCTGATCGCCGAGACAGGCGGCCTGAATGCGATGTTTGTTGACTCCACCGCCTTGTCTGAACAGGTCGTGCGCGATGTTGTCATTTCCGGCTTTCAGTCTGCCGGGCAACGCTGCTCAGCACTGCGTCTGTTGCTGTTACAAGAACAGATTGCGGACACGACCCTTGCTATGCTGGCAGGTGCTATGGACGAACTTTGTATTGGCAACCCATCCGATCCGGCTACAGATATCGGACCGGTCATCGATCAGGCAGCGTATTATAAATTGATGGCCTATCGTGCCAGCCAACACGACCGAATAGTCCATACAATCGCAGTGCCAGATGATGGCTTATACGTCCCACCCACTGTTATCCGTCTCGATAGTCTCGATCAGATCAACACCGAATGGTTTGGACCAATTGTCCATGTCGCTACTTGGCCAGCTGGCGGTTTGGAAGCCATAATTGCAAAGGTGAACGCTAAAGGTTTTGGCCTGACTATGGGGCTGCACAGCCGCATTGCCCGCGTGTCCGACCTGGTCGAAAGCCGCGCACAAGTGGGCAATCTTTATATTAACCGGTCGATGATCGGGGCCGTTGTGGGCAGCCAGCCATTTGGCGGCGAAGGATTATCGGGAACCGGCCCCAAAGCGGGTGGCCCGCATTATCTTCACCGTTTTTGCGCAGAGCGTACCACCAGCGTCGATACCACCAGTTCTGGAGGGAATGCGTCGCTCCTTTCGCTGGAGGATTAAATCCGGGGCGCTTCTGGAATGGTAATTGTGGTGCCCGGACGCGTAAAGAGCTTGCCGCGTTCGCCCCAAAATACAAGCCCCAAGGTAACAAATCCGCAAAGGACAAAACCGCTTGCTATCGGAACAACGCTGCCATCAAATTGTTGCCCGATCAAAGCGCCGATGGCCGCAGCAAGGATAGTTTTGGTAAAGGTTTGAAACGACGACGCCGCGCCCGCAACCGCGCCGAACGGAGTCATCGCGATGGCCGAGAAATTCGATCCGATAAAGCCGACCATCGCCATATTGCCGGTCAGAAATACCAGAAACAGAACCATCGACGTTGGGGCAAAAATGGCTGCAGCCAACTGCAACAGTCCCAGTGTGATGAATACGAGCAAAGCTGCCTGCGATACACGCCGCGCGCCAAAACGTTCGACGATGCGCGCATTGGTGAAGTTTGAAACGGCAATGCCCATTGCGACAATGGCAAAGCCTGTTGTGAAAAACTCTGCGGCACCAAAGACTTTGTCGAACGCTTGCTGCGAGCTGTTGAGAAAGCCGAACAGCGCCCCCTGCACAATACCCGCACCCAGCATATAGCCAGCGGCTGCGCGGTGCAGAACGACGGTTTTCCAAGCGCGGGTCAGCGGCTTTAGTTTGATGGGAATGACATTTTCGGGTTTCAGCGTCTCTGGCAGCCGCCGGATCGTCCACAATGCAGCGGCAATGCACATGATCGCCATAACGTCGAAAATCGAACGCCATCCCGCGAACAAGAGCACAATCTGGCCGAGAGTAGGGGCGATGATCGGCACGATCATGAACACCAGAAAGATCGTTGACATCCGCTTTGCCATTGCATCGCCATCAAATTTGTCGCGGATGATCGACGCGACCAGTACGCTTGCGGCGGCGGCGGAAAGTCCGTGCAAGAACCGCATCGTAAGCAACATATCGAAGCTATTCGAAAAACTGCACGCAAAGGAGAATAATGCAGAGGCAAACACCGCCCAGACCAGAACCGGCTTTCGTCCGAAACGGTCGGACAATGGCCCGTGGAACAATGCGCCGATGCCAGTTCCCGCTAGAAACACCGAGATCACATATTGGACTTGATTAGGATCGGAAAGCGCCAGCCCTTTGGCCATACGTGGAAACGCGGGTAGCATCGCATCGATGGCAAGTGCATTGAGTGCCATCAGCGACGCCATCATCACAACAAGTTCCCGTTCACCGATATCGGCTTTGGGAGTTGCGAGCGAAGGGGCGGGAGTGGGAGATACCATCCGCCATCTATGCGGAGCAGGCTGAAATTAAGCCAGCACCTTTTCAATCGAATATCGCTAGCGGCGATGATAGAGCGATGCGGGTATTATGGAAGAACTGCACCCATTAAGGAAAATCATCCATGTCGATATGGATGCGTTTTATGCGAGTGTGGAGCAGCGCGATAATCCAGAGTTGCGCGGCAAGCCGGTGGCGGTTGGCGGCTCGTCGAAACGGGGGGTTGTGGCTGCTGCCAGCTATGAAGCACGGACATTTGGTGTACGCTCGGCGATGCCATCGGTTGTGGCACTAAGGCGCTGCCCCGCCCTAATTTTTACGAAACCGCGCTTTGAAGTGTATCGAGCAGTATCGCGCCACATCCGCGAGATTTTTGCGCGCCATACCCATTTGATTGAGCCATTGTCGCTTGATGAAGCGTATCTTGATGTGACCGAGGACAAACAAGGCATAGGCTCAGCGGTCAAAATTGCCAAATCCATTCGCGCCGCTATCCGCGAGGAAACCGGCCTGACCGCCAGTGCGGGGGTGAGCTATAACAAGTTCATCGCAAAGCTGGCGAGCGACCAGAATAAGCCTGATGGGCTGTGCATCATTTTACCCGACCAAGGGGCCGCGTTTGTTGCAGGATTGCCAGTGCGCCGCTTTCATGGGGTAGGGCCGCGTTCGGCCGAGAAAATGGCAAGGCTGGGGATCGAGACTGGCGCCGATCTTGCTGCGCGCAGCGAGGAATGGTTGTGCCAGAATTTCGGCAGTTCCGGGCATTATCTGTTTAAGGCCGCGCGCGGGGTCGATAACCGCGCGGTCAATCCTTCGCGTGAACGCAAGTCATTGGGTGGGGAACTGACCTATTATGAAGACAAACACAGCGAAAACGATTTGCGTGCGGCGCTGGACGAAATTGTCGATATCGTTTGGGATCGGATCGAACGATCGGAAACACAAGGGCGGACAATTGTTCTAAAAGCGCGCTATTCCGATTTCCGGACAATTACGCGTTCGCGTTCGCCCGGGCATATCATTGACACTAAGAATGAATTTGGCGAACTCGGTCATCAATTATTGAGCGCAATCTTGCCAGCTGAAATGGGGATAAGGCTGCTTGGTCTGACATTGACTGGCATCATACAAGATAGCGATGCCCCTCCACTCAACGCCGTCAAAGGGCAGTTTACCGAGCAGCAAGAAGAGCTTCCATTTAGTATCATTGAAAATTGAAGAATGAATTCATATATCATAAAACTGTAGTACAGAGGTAACGCAGGGGAGGCGAATATGGCACGTCCGCTAACAGATATCGAAGCAGGCCGCGCGCTGCTGCTCGATCAAGTTGAAGAACTCGTCCGCAAACGCGGATCTGCGGATATCGCGATGAACGAGCTGGCTGCTGCTGCGGGCATGTCGCCGTCAAATCTCTATCGTTTCTTTGAAAGCAAAGAGGCGCTGATGGAGGCGGTCGCGGAAAAATGGTTCGCCGACAAAGTCGCGATCATGGAGGAGGTGACGGCTTCCGACCTTCCCGTGCGTGACAAACTACTCTCGTTTTTCGCCCGCCGTTTTGCCGTGATGAATGCGCGTTTCAACGAAGAGCCGGAGCTGTTCAAAAGCTATTGCGAGTTGGGCGAGCAAAATATCGATGTTATCCGGGGCTATATCGATTTGGGCGACCATTACCTTTCAATGATTGTCGCAGAAGCATTGGATGCAGGCTATTTGGGCGATCTTTCAATCGACGAGGCTGTGTCGTTGATCAACCAGATGGTCAGCCCTTATTGCATGCCAGAGCCGCTGACTCATATCGGTCATAAACTGTCAGAGGCAAAGCTGGCGAAAATAATCGATACAATCTTTGTTGGCCTTGGCCATGCGTATGAAGCAAAGACGCAACAGGCGCACATCAAGATTGTTTCCTGACCTCTTGCCAGCACGGTGATCCTCTGGCAGAGGCCCGCCTTCGAAAATGGTCGGCGGGCGATTAGCTCAGCGGTAGAGCACACCCTTCACACGGGTGGGGTCACAAGTTCAAACCTTGTATCGCCCACCATTTTCGACACTGCGTATTGCGTATCCCATTCCGTTCGCTAGCTTAGCCGGCATCTGTTTAGCGGAGGATGGATATGAAACTTAAATATTTGGCACTCACCAGCGCAGCGTTACTGGCGGTATCGGCACAGGCACAGGACAGCATCCTTGTTATCCACGCCGGGCAGTTGCTCGATAAACCGGGTAGTGCGTCCAAAGGCCCATCCACAATCATCGTCAAAAACGGGAAAATCGCTGAAATCCAGTCGGGATATCAGGCAGGCCCAGATGGCGCGACGACAGTTGACCTGAAGGACCGATTCGTCCTACCCGGCCTGATCGACAGCCATGTTCATCTTGATAGCGACGCGGGCGGTAACGCTGCTCTGCTCGAATCGATCACCAGCAGCGACGCACAGACCGCGTACCGAGCGGCGGGCAATGCGAAGAAGACTTTGATGGCGGGCTTCACGACCGTCCGCAATCTGGGCGATGGCACAGGCGCGACTTTGGCCTTGCGCGATGCGATTGCGGCGGGCGATTTGCCAGGTCCGCGAATCATCGATGCCGGTCGCTCCATCTCTACCACCAGCGGCCATATGGATGGCAAAAACGGGCTCGGCGAAGATCTGCACGGCAGCATCAGCGACGACAATGTGTGTGATGGCACCGAAAGCTGCCGCCAAGCGGTGCGTAAACAAATCCGCCGCGGCGTCGATGTCATCAAGATCGCAACCACAGGCGGCGTCAACAGCCGGATCGGCGTTGGCGTTGGGCGACAGATTTTTGACGATGAGGTCAAGGCGCTTGTCGATACGGCGCATCTTTATGGCAAAAAGGTTGCCGTCCACGCGCATGGCAATGACGGCGTTAACGCAGCCCTTGCGGCGGGCGCCGACTCTATTGAACATGGCACTATGCTGGATGATGCCAGCGTCAAAATATTCAAACAGGCTGGCGCGTATTATGTGCCGACCCTGTCCACCGTAAACGGCTATCTAGAACGGCTCGCTGCCAACCCCGACGCTTATCCGCCTGATGTGTTGGCCAAAGTGAAATGGCGGATAGAGGTCACAGGAAAAAGCCTTGCAATCGCGTATCCTGCAGGCGTCAAGATCGCCTTTGGCACTGATGCTGGTGTTTCAAAACATGGCCGCAATGCCGATGAATTTGAACTGATGGTCAAACACGGCATGCCTGCATCAGCCGCGATCGAAGCCGCGACAATGAATGCCGCCACCTTGCTGGGTGTCGAAAAAGAAGTGGGTTCGCTGGAGCCCGGCAAAGCGGCGGATATCATCGCAGTTTCGGGTGATCCGACCAAAGATGTGACGGTGCTGAAAAATGTACAGTTCGTAATGAAAAGCGGCGTTGTCCATAAAGATCAACGCTGACAACGCAGCGGTGGATAATCCTTTCCTTGATGATGGCCCCGACAGTGCAGGCGTGCTGGCCGATGTGGCGCATATCGCGAGTTTGTTGCAGCAGGCTGCGCGTGAGGGGCGGGCGTTTAGCTATTCCGAACTGCTGATGACGTTGGGCTTTCGTTTTACCCGCCCCAAAATGCGGGCGTTGTGCAAAACGCTCGATGCCGTAGACCGTGAGGCTACTTTGCACGATGAGCCGGCGCTGGCTCCGTTAGTAGTACGCGAAAGCGACCGGTTGCCGGGGCAGGGCTGGTGGGTGTCGCGGCTTGACTATAAAGGCGCGTGGGAAGGGGCCGAAGCGCGCGCCTATGTGGCTAAGCAACAGCAGCGCGCCTTTGACTATTGGCAGAAAGCGCGATGACCGACGTTGCGGCCATTTTGCAGCAAATCATGCTGCGCGCTACCGGTGTAGATGCGCTCGTCGAGAATATCACGCGCCTGTCTGGCGGGGCAAATATGGAGAGCACTTCGTTCGATCATGCCGGGTCTGGCTTTGTCCTACGCCGCGCGCCGTCGGCGGAATTTATGACGGGTCGGGCGTATGGCCATGATGTCGAGGCCGCAGTTGTGCGTGCTGCCTTTACAGCTGGGGTAAAAGCGCCGGAGGTTGTTGCGGAACTCACACACGAGGACCAAATTGGCACCGGCTATGTCATGCGCAGGGTCGAGGCTGAGGTGAATCCGGCGAAGATTTTGAGCGCACCGCCGCCGTCATTGCTTAACGATTTCGCACGAGAAGCAGCGCGTATCCATGCCATTCCGTTTGACTGCATTCCGGCCTTGCCACAGCCCACGCCAGCCGAATTGCTGGCGGAAATGATGGCGCGGTTTGTAATGTACGGTGGCGACCGTCCGGTATTTGCTTTGGCGTTTCGCTGGCTGGAGGATCATCTGCCTGCACCGGTTGCACCCGTTCTGCTCCACGGTGATTTCCGCATGGGCAACATCATGGTCAATGCCCGTGGCCTTGCAGCTGTGCTCGATTGGGAGCTGGCGCATCTGGGTGATAGACATCAGGATTTGGCCTTTGGCTGTATCAACAGTTGGCGCTTTGGCCATATCGACCGTCCGGCCTTTGGCGTGGGGCAGTTGAATGACCTGTGGAGGGCGTATGAGCGGGAGAGCGGTGTTGTGGTGGAACCGGTGCGTTTCCGCTGGTGGCTGGTCTATTCAACATTGTGGTGGGGATTATGCTGCCTGCAAATGGCCGAAATCTGGCGCAGCGGGGCAGATGCCAGTTTGGAACGAGCGGTCATTGGTCGGCGCGCGTCGGAGACTGAAGTTGATCTGCTGTTGCTGTTGGAAAGTGATGCGCCAGAGGCGGAACGAGTGTTGTTCGATTTGCCAGAGATTATACCTGTTCGCCGTGCAGGCGAGCCTTCATCAACCGAAATGTTGGAGGCGTTGGCGAAATGGGTGGCTGAGGATATCAAGCCGTCGGCACAGGGTCATGATCGATTTATGGCAGCAGTCGCGATAAATGCACTCGGGATGTTAAAGCGCGAAGCAAAGAAGCCAGTTGAGGTGCATGATAAAGCGCTGTCCGAGGCGCTGATGGCGGGATCTGCCGGCCTGGCTACACCGGGGCTGCTCTCAAAGCTAAAAGTGACGGCGCTTGGCAAACTTGAGGCGGATCAGCCGAAATATTCCGCGCTGGCCAAAGCGCGGGACATGTGGCTAAATCCACAGGCTTATGGAATGAATAACCAGCCCGGCTAAACCCCCCACCAGCGTCCCGTTGATGCGGATAAACTGCAAATCGCTGCCAACCGCATTTTCAACGCGGTCAGTGATTGTACTGGCATCCCAGCCGCCAATGGTGTCGGATACAAGACTTACAATATTATCGCCGTAATTTTCAGTGGTGCCAACAATGGCGCGGCGCGCAAAGCGGTTGATCTGGCGTTTTAGGCCCGCATCATCCTGCAACGTCGAGCCCAATTTGGTCAGGGCAGCGCCAAAGCTGCCAGAAAGGGCCGCATCGGGATTGCGCGCGGCTTTAAGCAACGCTGTTCGCCCTTGGTCCCACAGCCCCTCAATCCACTTGTTCATCGCGGGATTGGCGAGCAGTTCAGCTTTCCAGTTGGCGACGCGGGCTTGCAGTTCCTTGTCGGATTTCAGGTCACGCACCAGTTTTTGCAGGCCCTCTTCGCCCTTGGCACGCAACGGATGATCGGGGTCTGCCGCCATATCGGCGAGCATCTTTTCAAGTCCCGTCACAATCGCATTCGCCAAACGGTCATCCAGCCCCGTCCAGCGCATGATTGTGCCTGCGCGCTCCTCAACCATCTGCCGGATCAACGGCTCGTTGGCTTCCAATGTTTTTGCAGCCCAGCTAATGAGCGCGTCCATCAACGGCAAATGCCGCCGTTCCTTAATCATTGCGCCCAGCAATTGACCGAGCAAGGGAGCAACGTCGAGTTTTTGCAGCTGTGTGCGCACCGCCGCTTTGGCAATACCGCCCAGCCGTTCGTCGTCCAGCGCCGCAATAATATCACCCATCAGCCGCGATGCGCCCATCCGCATCCGGCCTTCGCCGCCCGATGGCTGCGACAGAAAACGCCCCATCGCGCCTGCAACATCCATCGTCCGCACTTTGCGGGCAACGATTCCTGTGCGCAGAAAATTGCTGCGTAGAAAGCCCGCAAGGGTACGCCCCAGCCGTTCCTTATTGGTTGGGATAATTGCTGTGTGCGGGATTGGGATACCCAGCGGATGGCGAAACAATGCTGTTACGGCAAACCAATCGGCAAGCCCCCCGATCATGCCAGCCTCGGCAAACGCAACAAGGAAGGCCCAATGGTGATGGACGGTGCGTTCCAAATGTATGCCCGCAACGAAAAGCAGCGCCATAAACGCTAGCAAAGCCGTAGCAATTCTACGCATTTTACGCAATTCATCATCGCGCCAAGCATACCGATCCCGTTCAGCCTGACCCAGCTGATTGATCGTTTTCACTGAAGAATCCTATGCCGGATGCGCCGAAATATCACGGCTTTATTTGGCCGGTTTAACAAGTTTGGGCGTCACCGTTTCGCCAGCATTGAGGAAGCCACCTGCAAACAACACGACGCGCTCGGTGCCATCTAGGCCTGCAATTACGGCTATGCCCTTTGCTGTAACAATCCCCGTTTTTACCGGACGGCGGACAGCCTTATTATCCTTGCCGATAATGAAGACATAGCTGCCTTCCTTGTCGCTTTGGATGGCGGATTCGGGCAGTAAAGGGGCAGAAACCGCGCCGGCTTTAATTTCGACGCTGGCAAAACCGCCTGGCTTTAATGCGCGGTCAAACGGCAAGGCAATTCGCGCAATGCCTTGCCGCGATTGTTGATCAATCATAGGCGCAATTTGCCATACTTGGCCGGCAAACTGTTGTTCCGAACCGACCGGAACCACCGTTGCCGGAACGCCGACAGAAATCTGGGTCAAGGCCTCTTCGCCAAGCTGCGCTTGCAATTCCATCTGCCCGCCCTGTGCCATGCGGAACAAAATCCCGCTCCCGGTGCTGACGGTTTGGCCCGGTTCGACGTTGCGTTCAAGGACGAAGCCGCCAACGGGTGCGCGGATATCAAGCCGTGCTGTACGGGCACGCATTTCGTTTAACTGCGCCTCGGAGACACGCAAACGGGCACGGGCGCTGTCACGTGTGGCGGTTTTGCGATCAACATCAGCCTTTGAAATAAAGCCGCGATCGACCAGCTTCATGGCACGGTCCAGCTCGCTTTGTGCAAGTTGCAAATCTGCACGCGAAACGCCTATTTGCGCGTCCAGACTGGCCAATTGCTGCGTTTGTACGGATCGTTCGAGGCTGGCCATCACTTGGCCTTGTTCAACCCAGTCACCCGCATCGACATAAACCCGCGATACTTGTCCGCCTTCGCCAACCACGCCAACAGGAATCTCACGACGGGCAGCCAAGGTACCAGTTGCGCTTATTGCGCGCACGATCATTTCGTTTCCGGGGGAGATTACCGTTACCGTTTGAGCTTGGGATTGTTTATCCGCACCCGCGTCTGATTTTGCTGCGCCGGGGCCGACCATGAAATAATAGGCAACCGCGGATGCGATTAGTATCGCAACAACTGCAATTGCGATCCACATTTTCTTGCGCCGGGCTGGAGCCGGATCGAAATCAAGGCTGTCGCGGGTCGAGGCCAATGATGTTTCGTAGTTCATATTTCTATCCAGGTCGCGAGGAGGATCGTACTTGCCCCTTGCGGAGGCTAGACGTTACCAGCTGTGTTATCTTAATAAGTCACTTGGCGCAAGCTAGGCAAGCAACCGGTTCATCAGTGGTAGATGCTTAAGCGAAGTGGCTGCAAAAATCACCGCAAAACGACACTTCGCAATTGGTTTCGACAAACAACATCGGTGATCACATTCAAAAAAGGCCGCGCCATAACAGCGCGGCCCATTTGTATTCAGTTGAACCGAGTTTAGCGGACGCGTCCGCGCTGAACCAAGTTCATAATCCCTAGAACAACGACCGCACCAACAAAGGCAACAATCAGTCCGGTAATCGAAAACTCTTTTACGCTGCCGACTATGCCAAACTGGTTTGCGACCAGATTGCCTACGACAGAGCCAACGCAGCCTGCGACAACGTTCCACATAATGCCCATAGACGCATCACGATTCATGACCATGCTGGCCAGCCAACCGGCGACACCGCCGACTATAATAGCGATAATCCAACCCATATCTTCCTCCTTATCAGGCGCCCTGTTGTGTGTTGGACGACTAATGCAGTAAATAACCGCATTATTCCGGAAACCAAACAGCAAATTCAAGCTGCTATGTAAATTGGGCCAAAAAACGAAAAACCCCCCGTAGCGTTAGCCACAGGGGGTAGTCGTTATCCCGATTTTCTGCAGATCAGTATTTTTGCTGACGCTCGTACAAATCACGGTAGTGCTGAATGCGCGTTACCCGCAAGCCGGGCATGCCCGAACGGTCAATCGCACGCTGCCAAGAGGCGAATTCTTCCAACGTTAAACCGTAACGCTCGCACACTTCACTCACCGAAAGCAGCCCGCCGTTTACAGCTGCAACGACTTCGGCTTTGCGCCGCACAACCCAACGGGTAGTCTCTGGTGGCGGCAAGCTGTCAACGGTTAGGGATTCCCCTAGCGGACCGATGACCCGTGCCGGACGGATTTTTTGATTTTCTAGCATGATATTTTCAAAGCTCCGTGCCCCGCTCTGCAACCTGGTATTCAGGATTTACGGTTAATGACTGATCGGAATTGCTATTCGTTAAACCAGCAAGGTTAACAGGCAATTCAAACGCGTTAAGGATAGTCGAAACAGGGTTAGATTTGATCTGGTCCGGTCCGTTCATCCAGAATGCACCGCGTGCCGAAACCGCGACATTGCGATCGGTTTTGGCAAAAAATGCAATTCTACTCCCAAGGACATCCGCATCATCCAATTGCAAAAGCGGCGCAGACAGCAATGCGCTGACTGTTCGGCTGGTTGCTTGCCGCGAGGTGGCTGATGCAACCAGGGCGGAATAATCTGCCCTGTTTGATCCAGCGTGTACCGCGTGGCGGGAATGAGGAAAGTCCATGTCCATGCACATCGTTTTACAGTCACGTGTATAACGTCTGGTAAAAGCGCTGTTCAGAAGGCATTAGGCGGAGTTAATGCGGGTTATCAATTTCCCCGTAATCTTGTTCCATTTTGAGAAGGATTGATGCAAAACCGCCGTTTTTGGACGGTTGGATAGTATTTATCGTCATGGCAGAAATAAATTTTACACCCGAACTTTTTCAGCTTGGTGCCGATTTAACCGGCAAACGAATCGTTGTTGCTATGTCTGGCGGCGTCGATTCGTCCGTAGTTGCGGCGTTAGCGGCGCGAACCGGCGCTGAAACCATTGGCGTGACGTTGCAACTTTACGACCATGGAAGCGCGGTTAAGCGCGCAGGCAGTTGCTGTGCGGGGCAAGACATCCGCGATGCACGCGCAGTCGCCGATAGGCTCGGGATTGCCCATTATGTATTCGACCATGAAAGCCGTTTTCGCGATTCGGTGATCGAACATTTCGCTGACGAATATATGCGCGGGCGCACACCAATCCCCTGCGTGCGCTGCAATATGGGGGTGAAATTTACCGATCTGTTCCGTCTTGCGCGCGAATTGGGTGCAGATTGCCTTGCCACCGGCCACTATGTTCGCCGTGTTGAGGGATCTGCTGGTTCTGAACTCCACCGCGCTCTCGATCCCGCGCGCGACCAAAGCTATTTCCTGTTTGCAACAACGGACGACCAGCTCGATTATTTGCGGTTTCCGTTGGGAGGCATGCCAAAACCCGAAGTCAGAGCGATTGCCCAAGAAATGGGGCTGATTGTGGCGAATAAACCCGACAGCCAGGATATCTGCTTTGTCCCCGAAGGTGATTATGCCAGCGTGGTTCGCAAAATCCGGCCTGAGGCTGAAAGCGACGGCGCGATTGTTGATATGGAAGGCCGTGAACTGGGCCGTCATCGCGGGCTGATCCATTATACAGTCGGGCAAAGGCGTGGTCTTGAACTCGGCGGTTTGGTTGAGCCGCTTTATGTTATCCGGTTGGAGCCTGAAGCACAGCGTGTTGTCGTCGGACCGAAACGGGCGCTGGCTGTGAGTGCCGCGCGCTTGATTGAGCCCAACTGGCTGGCCGAGGTTGAGGGGCGTCCGGTTTTAGCAAAAGTACGATCACTCGCCAAACCAGTGCCTGCGCGGCTGGATGGCGACTGGTTGCGCTTTGAAAGCGAAGAATACGGCGTCGCGCCAGGGCAGGCGGCTGTTCTGTATGATGGCGACCGCGTGCTTGGTGGAGCCTGGATTGAGGAGACTGAATCTGCCACCATAAACATCATTAGCCCTGAGCCTGTCGAAAAGCGTTCCACGGTCATAAACAGCAGTTAAAACCTTGGGACGTGCTTCGACAGGTTCAGCACTAACGGTAACTAAAATCTAATCCAGCGCCGCAATCTCGTTCTCGTTTAACTGCAAACAGCCGAAATCGCCGCGTCGCTCGGCAACGGCGCTAGCGAGCAAAGGCACAGATGCCTTTATGCGTTTATGGTCAGGATCATCCGTTAGCGATACCATCGCCATACCGGGTTCGAAATCCTTGGTGCAGGAATTGAGCGGTCGTCCCTCGACATAGCGGCATGAACACGAAATATGCGCAGCATAGGATACACCCAGCTGCGCTTGTGCTTTGATGTCGGAAAAATTGAACGCCAGCCACAGCATGATTAAAGACAGCACAGCATAGACACCGTATCGGATCTTCTGGGTCAGGCTCAGCGATGCCTTTGGACTGCTGTCGTTCGGCTTTGGCGAAGTTGCGGTTGCCATTCATCATCCTTTTGGTGCATCGAATATCTATGCCTAAATATCATTTGCGCCTTTGTGCAACCTTGTTTTCATTTTCCGCTTTATCAAGCTGCGGGTCTGCGTCTTCAACTGTTGAGGCCAGCACGCCGGTTGTCGCTCGCTACGCCGATGACGCTGCAATCTCGGAGCAAGCGCTAAAGGATGCGATTGCGCCGTTTTTTGACGATGAAACACTGTCCGAAACACGGGCTGTGGTTATCATGCACGGTGGGCTGATTGTCGCGGAACGCTATGCTCCGGGGTATAGTCCGGACAGCAAACTGATTAGTTGGTCCATGGCGAAAAGTGTGACCGCCGCTTTGGTGGGTTTTATGGTCGCCGACGGGCTGCTGGTGCTTGACGATCCTGCACCGGTTGCGGAATGGGCAAATGCAGGCGATGCGCGCAGCCGGATTACCCTACGGCAATTGCTGCATATGTCATCAGGCATCGACCATACCGAAGTCCCTGAAGAGGGCAAAACCATATACGAAGCCGATACGCCGCGCATGCTGTTCCTTGATGGCCGCGAAAACGTCGCGCGTTACGCAAAGGGACGGATGCTGGAGGCAGAGCCGGGCCAGAAATTCGAATACAGCAGCGCGACCAGCCACATCTTGGCGGATATCATGACGCGGGCTTTAACTGACAGCCGTAATCCGCAGGCGCGCCGCGACGTGATGCTGGAATATGCGCGGGGCCGCTTATTCGAACCGCTGGGTATGACAAGCGCAGTTCCCGAATTTGACCGCAATGGGACAATGCTGGGCGGTAGCGTGATCCATGCAACAGCACGGGACTGGGCAAAATTTGGCGAATTCCTTCGCAACAACGGTTCGGTGCGTTCGGCACAATTGCTGCCGACCAGCTGGGTACGGTTTATGCGGACATCGAGCGCGAATGATGCGGCTTATGGTGGGCATATCTGGCTGAACAAGCGCCGACCAGAGGGACGGGATCAAGTGCTGTTTCCCGGTAAAGCCTCACCCGACGTCTTTGCAGCGTTAGGGCATCTGGGACAGTTTGTTGTGGTTTCGCCGCAGCAAAAGCTGACAATTGTTCGGCTGGGAAAAACGCAGGATGATCAGCTTGATCCGGTAAACGATCAACTGGCAAAAGTGATCGGGCTTTTCCCTAAACGGTGAGATGACAGGGCTTTCACTCCGTGCCCAAGCGCCCCATTTCCGTTTGTACTGAGTTGGTGCTGAGCCACAGGCGAAGTGCCGCATCGAAGTACCTAGTGCGCGAACAGCCCTTCGATACTGCAGTTGGGCTTCGCCCGCCTTCGGCCCCGCTGCGCTCAGCGCCTACTCAGGGTAAACGGCAATAAGGAGTTGCTAGCGTATCGGGATTCAGGCTTTTAGAACAGGTGCATCGTCGCCGAGGTCTTCGTACCACGCTTCAACAGGGCCTTTCAGCGTCAGCTGCATAGGGCGTCCTTTGCGGTCGAGACTTTTGCCGGCCTGCACTTTGATCCAGCCTTCGGAAACGCAAAATTCCTCAACGGTGGTACGGCGTTCCCCCTTAAAACGGATGCCGATGCCGCGCATTAGCTTGTCCGCGTCATAATGCTCGCTGAACGCGTGGATGGAAAGGCGGTCTGGCGGTGTGTCGATCATGTCAGTCATAGTGTGCGCCTTTGCCGTAAAGTGCTGGTCAAGGCAATGGCCGATGCACAGTGGATGCGTGATGCGGATATTGCCGCTGGGCCTCCAACATAAGGAAAAAGCGGAACCCCTGTTCTTGCGAACTTAATCCCCAACAGCAGCCACCAACCGTTCCATTAACCCGGCAAACTTGGCGTTATCGACATCGGCGGCGGTGTTATTCCAACTGCCCGTCACCACCGTCCATTTCCCCGATGGCGATTGCAGCAAAAAGCTCATCGAAATCACACCGGGTTCGGAACCGCCCTTATAGCCCACATAGCGCCATTTTTTGGCGGCGGCGGGGGATAGACCGGGGTTGATCCCCATAATTGCGAGCGCTTCGTCATTCTTTTGCGCTTTCAAATGGCTCAACAGCCAGAGCATATCTGTCGGCGAGGCAAACCATTCGATCGTGTCGATGGAATTTGGGCTCTTGCTCAGCGCTTCTTTATCGATTTTGTCGAGCGTCAGCGCGGCGGCTTCCTTGTCCAATAAATCACGCTGCTCCGCTTCGTTTGACGCCAAAAAGCGTTCGCGTAATTCCGGATTGGCTTTCAGGGCAAAGGCCTCGACGGTCGATAGAAACGGCAGCGTCTTGTCCGGGTCTTTATGGCCGATGCTCGCTAGTCGCCGCTCCACAGCTTCGCGCCCTAAAGCGAACAGCAAGCTATCCGTCGCGCTGTTGTCGCTAACCGAAATCATCCAGCCTGCCATGGTATGCAATGTCGCTGGGCTGTCCTTGGGCCAGCCTCTGGTTCCAGCCGACGAAAACGACCTGTGCGCAAGCGGGGCGACATCGCTCCATCTGCGTTCACCGGCTCTCACCTGATTGGCAAGTTCGGCGAGGATGTAGAGTTTGAAGGTTGAGCCGATGGCGAATTGCGTATCGGCGTATTGCGACACAATCGTCTTCGCATTTCCAGCGTCGTCAAGCTGCGCGACGAGAAATCCCTTTTGCCCAGGAAGGGCGCTGATTTCCTCTGCAACTTTATCGATGCTATCGTTCGATTTGGTAAAACCGGTAATCAACAGGCCAATGACTTTGTTCGGGGCCGCGGCTGCAATATCCAGCTCGATATTTGCTACGCCGCGTTCAAACGCATACAGGACAGTTACTCCATGCTCACCCCTAGTCAGCGAGGACACTTCGAACAGCGGTTGCCCCTGTTGCGCGATAATACTGTCCAGAATAGTCTTAAACTGGGCAGGCGGGACGGCATCGAGAAAACTTTGCGTGAAATAATCTTCGAGCGGCAGCTGTCCTTTTAGAACAGCGTTCAGCTGCTGCACCCGCTGATCCAATGGCGAACCGGATATGACCGTCTGTGCTCGAACATCTTGTGCAACGCGAAACGCTTCGGGTTCGAAAGACGTGGCATTCGCGCAGCCTGAGAGAGCAAATGCAATTGCGGTAAGTATCACTGCAACTATCCGGCGCATACACAGTCTCCCAAAATCAGGCGTCAATTGCCTCTTCGTCCAAGGTGGTCGCATGTTCCTGAATAAAGCGATAGCGTGCTTCAGGGCTTTTCCCCATTAGCTGCTCGACGCGCTCTTTCACCGCCTGTTGGCGTTGGTATTCATGTGGCAGTGTAATACGGATCAACGAACGGCTTTTCGGGTCCATTGTCGTTTCGCGCAGCTGTGACGGGTTCATTTCACCAAGCCCTTTGAAACGCCCGACATCGACCTTTTTGCCTTTGAACAAAGTTGCTTCCAATTCGGCGCGTTCGGCTTCGTCCTGCGCATAGGCGCTCTGGCTGCCGCTGGTCAGGCGATAGAGCGGCTGGCGGGCAAGATACAAATGCCCGCGTTCCACGATGGGGCCCATTTCCTGAAAGAAAAATGTCATTAGCAACGTGGCGATATGCGCACCGTCAACATCGGCATCGGTCATAATGATAACGCGGTCGTACCGCAGATTGTCGGGATCGCAATCTTTGCGCATTCCGCAACCAAGCGCCAGCGCCAGATCGGCAATTTCTTGATTGGCGCGGATTTTTTCGTTGGTCGCAGAAGCGACGTTCAGGATCTTGCCGCGGATAGGGAGGATCGCCTGCGTTTTGCGGTCACGCGCTTGCTTGGCGCTGCCTCCTGCGCTGTCGCCTTCAACGATGAACAGTTCGGTTCCTGCCGGATCGTCGTTGGCGCAATCGGTCAGCTTGCCGGGCAGACGGACTTTTTTGCCGCTGGTTGCGGTTTTGCGTTTAACCTCGCGTTCGGCTTTACGCTTCAGCCGGTCCTCAACTTTTTCAAGGATGAAACCCAGCATCGCTTTGCCGCGTTCCATATTGTCGGCCAGGAAATGATCGAAATGGTCGCGGACTGCGTTTTCAACCAGCCTCGCCGCTTCGGGCGAAGTCAGCCGGTCCTTGGTCTGGCTTTGAAACTGCGGCTCGCGAATAAAGACCGACAGCATCAGCTCGGCTTCGTTGAAGATATCCTCAGCGGTAATCTGCGCGGCTTTTTTGTTGCCGATAATTTCGCCAAATGCACGCAGGCCTTTGGTTAGCGCGGCGCGGATGCCCGCTTCGTGGGTGCCGCCATCGGGAGTTGGGATGGTGTTGCAGTACCAGCTGTACGATCCGTCGGAATACAGCGGCCACGCCACCGCCCATTCAACCCGGCCTTGGCTGACACCTGCTTCATTGGCGGGAAAGGCTTGGCTGCCGTGGAAGAAATCGGTGGTCACACAATTGCGCGCGCCGACTTGTTCTTTCAGATGGTCGGCTAGCCCACCGGGGAATTGGAACACCGCTTCGGCTGGCACATCTTCGCTGGCGAGCTCAGGATCGCATTTCCAACGGATTTCAACGCCCGCAAACAGATACGCTTTTGACCGGGCGAGCTTGAACAACCGTGCAGGCTTAAACTTCGCGTCCACCCCGAAAATCTCAAGATCGGGGGTAAAGGCGATGGATGTGCCGCGCCGGTTCGGCGTTGGGCCCATTTCCTCCAGCCCGCCCAACGCAAGTCCTTGCGAAAAGCGTTGGCGATAAAGCTTCTTGTTACGCGCCACTTCAACGACTGTGTCGGTTGATAACGCATTGACCACCGAAACGCCGACGCCGTGCAAGCCGCCCGAGGTCGCGTAGGCCTTGCCTTCAAACTTGCCGCCCGAATGCAGCGTCGTCATGATAACTTCGAGTGCCGATTTGCCAGGAAATTTGGGGTGCGGATCAACCGGTATGCCGCGACCGTTGTCGCTGACCGTTAAACGGTTGCCGACGCCAAGCGTCATCTCGATCCGTGATGCGTGCCCGGCAACGGCTTCATCCATACTGTTGTCGAGAACCTCGGCGGCAAGATGGTGCAACGCACGTTCGTCTATGCCGCCAATGTACATTCCGGGCCTGCGCCGGACAGGCTCTAAACCTTCCAAAACCTCGATAGTGGAAGCGTCATATCCGCTGGAATCAGAACCGGCGGGAGGTGCGCCGCCAAACAGGTCTTCACTCATGCTGCTGCTATAGCCACGCGCTCTTCAGCGGTGCAAGCCGGTTACGGAGTTCCCGCGATGTTCCTGTGGATAATCTGCTTTTAGAGGTTATCTGATCCGCTTACCTCACGCCCCTACCTGACTCTGGGCCCACCAAATGGCATTGGCGGAGGAGCACGACGGACGCCGCGTGGTAATTGCGCCTGATAGGCACGACCGCAATGCTCAACGCAATACGGGAAGCCGGGATTGACCGTTGTTCCGCAAAAATGGAAATCGGGCTCGCCAGGATGGCCCATCGGCCAGCGGCAAACTTTTTCGTTCAAATCGAGCAGGCTAGTTTTACCTACAATTTCGGCGCTTGGTTTAGCGGGCACCAAACGACGCGGCGGTGCTGGCGGGATTGGGGCTTGTTGGTCGCCGGGTCCCTGACGCATGAAACCACCGGGTCCGATGGACACGATTTTCGGCAAATCTGAACGCGGTGCTGAAGGAATCATTGTTGGAATAGGTGGGCCAGTGACAAACCGTTCCGAACGTTCCGTCCGTTCTTCAGAAGCGGATGGCGCTTGCCGCGGTGCTGCGGGTTTCTCGGTGGCTTTT